>NZ_AP014863.1 GCF_002355475.1 Pseudomonas furukawaii
ATCGTTTAGTCCTCTTCTTCCTCAAGATATTCATTTGGCTGTTTGATAACTTCTTTGAACTCCTGGGCATCTTTAATTAGCCGCCCATATTCCCAAAGAAGATTATCCAATTTTCTATCGAGTTCAGCTGCCCGACTACTTATCGAATCAACAGCACACGTCAACTTCCGACGCTTATCTTCGCGATGTACTTTATCGCGCGCTTCCTTCTGCTTTTCCGGATTAACACCTACATGAATATAACCACGCTTACCCGTTTCATCCGAAGGACGATTCATAAACATGGTTTTGCCATCTGCTTTGAAATGAATATGTGCATGAATGCAACCCATATTCACAAGAAGGTCACGATGATCGCGAGCAGCTTTAATTGCGTCGACAATTTGCTGACGCGCCGAATCAACAGAACTTCCAGTAGCAGGAACAATGACGGATTCAACTCCATTGAAAGCCGAAGAATAGATGCTGCGCATCAGGCGCCCTCCTTGATGTGTATAGCTATAGTTTAGCTATACATAATCAGAGAAGCAACTGATTTAGCAGCTAAATCTAACCCTCACTGTCACCCTCCGGTTTTCGCACCCCTGCGCCGCGCTGTTGCTCTAGATCCATGAGCCTGAGCAGCTTCTCCTGCAGTGCCTGATTAACAAACAATGGGAGCGGGATCCCCATTCGCTCCGCAGCCAAACTGGCCAGGACGATCAGCCCCTCATCCAGCTCCAGCATTCCCAGTTTTCGTCCCTCAACAATTTTGCGCGGCATTATTGGCCCCCCTTCGATTTACCGAAGGATTATGCCTATTACTTGGAGAGGTGGCGATCTCCCATCATCGACTCGCTAGCAAGGGCCCTGATGGCTTGCTAGCATTGCCCGCCATTGCAGGGTGCGGACTTGAATGTACAACCAGAACTTTTCAGAGAACGTCAACTGGCTCCTAGGCGCCAGAGACTGGTCCAAGACCGAATTACACAAGCGCGCATCAGTTTCCCTGGCGTTTGTCTCCGACATCACCGCAGGAAAAGGAAACCCATCTGTCGATGTCATGGAGAAGATTTCAGGGGCCCTAGGTGTCCCATTGCCACTATTGCTCTTGCCTAACGCCGACCTTCGATATATCGTAGAGCTTTTAGAAGCTCTACAGAAAGGTCATGGCGTTGCAGGGAAAATCAGCGATACAGGCAGGAAGCCTCCGGAGTAGCTTTCTCCGTCGCCCCCACGTACCTCCAACTCCCTCCTCAGTAGCAGCTTCCGCCGCGCTCGGCGCGCTTCCCGCAATGGGCAGTGTGCCGGGCAAACCGCAGCAACACCCCACCCGGAAGCGTCCCACAATGCCCACTCAAAGACCCCCAAAGGCGGCGGCGCTTTCGCTCGCCCTTTGCCTCTTTGCGACTCAAGGATTCGCGGCAGAGTCGCAGCAGATCACCTTCAACAGCTCACCCTCCACGATTGTCTGCGCCGTACTCCATGTGTGCGACATCGAACTCCAACCAGGAGAAGTAATTACCGATCTGCAGGCTGGCGACCGAGCCCGCTGGAGTATCACGCCAGCAATTACCAATGTTTCTGGTGCGGAGATCCACCATCTCGTTGTTCGCCCCTACGATGTTGGTCTGGAAACATCGGTAGTTGTCAGCACCAACCGGCGGACATATCACCTCCTGCTCAAATCGGATGCCTCCCGGTATATGCCGCGCGTGACCTTTACCTATCCGGAAGAGGCTCAGCGAAAACTTGAGTCCAGGATCTCCAAGGAACTCCATGCTCGCCAAAAAGGCTTGATTCCTGAGACTAATCAGTACCTGGGCGACTTGGACTTTAAGTACAAGATCAGCGGCGACCCGGCTTTGAAACCTCTCAGGGTCTACAACGACCATCTGAAAACCAACATCGAACTTCCAGCAACCGCCACCGCGAATCTTCCTACGCTCCTGGTCACCGAGGCCGGCCGCGCAAACGCCAAATCAATGAACTATTCCCGTCAGGGCAACCGACTGGTTGTTGATGGCGTGTTCGATGCAGCCACCCTCGTCTATGGCAGCGGCCCCACGAAAGGCAGCGTCACCATCGAGCGGATGGAAAAGGCCGGCAGTGGGCGTCAGGGCACGGTCACAGCGGCCCCTATGCTGCCGCCGAGCGCAACCGCCAAGGCGAGCGCGCCGGCAGTGTCCGTTCCTGCCCCAGATGCTCCGCTCGTTGTGGCGGCGCCACAGGTCGAACGCCAGGGAGGAGGGGTCACACCAGGTGCCCCGGCAGCAGCTGGTAGCGTAACTGCGCGCCCCACTCCAGTTGTTGCCAAACCTGCAGCGCCCGTCACCCCTCCGCAGCAAGTCTCGGCAGCGCCTGCTCCGGCCGCCACTCCGCCCCTGGCGTCCAAACCTGCAGCGCCTGTCGCTACCCCGAAAGTCTGGGAGGCGCGCACCGGCTCCACGCTGCGCGCAACGGTGGCCGCCTGGGCTGCACAAGAGAAATACGACGTCGACTGGCTCCCGGCCGATCTGGACTACCCCATCGAAGCCCCTCTGCGCTTTGAGGGCAGCTTTGAGTCCGCGGTCAGTTCCATTTTCCGCCTCTACGACAAGGCAGACAGGTCTTTCATCGTCGATGGCCGCCGAGCGCAGAAACGCCTGATCGTTCAGGAAAACCTTCAGAAGATCATCAAGGGAGCCTCCCAATGAAACGCCATGCTTGGGCATTCGCAACGCTCGCCCTGACCGCAGCTGCTCTAACCGGCTGCGAGATCGGTCGCATCAACGACTCGATGGAGCGGGTCGACAAGAACGCTGACCGGGCGAGCGCGCTCACCGACGCACTGAAAAACCAAGTCCCGGCGCAACGTGAGTCGGTGATGTTCACTGATGATCAATGGGTCAGCACTAAACCTATGGTGATCAAGGCCGGTCTGCCGCCGGCCTTGGACTGCAGCGTTGGATACAACGAATCCATGTCACTGCAGCAGTTCGCTCAATGGGCGAGCGCGCAGTGCAGCGGCGTGCCAGTAAAGGTTGCTCCAGACGCCCTGGACAACGGCGCGTCGTTCATGCGGGCGAGCGGTCAGGGGAACGGCCAGGGGAATGGCGGGGCTTCCGCCCCGCCACCTGTTCAGGCGCCGGCCGAATCGATTTCCGATCTTTTCCCAGGCGCTGGTGGGGGAGTGGCAACAGGCACTGCCAGCTATGGCATGGGGCGACGGGTAGCGCTGACCTATGAGGGTCGCCTTTCCAGTCTGCTGGACACCGCGACCGGGAGCCTTGGGCTCTCCTGGAAGTACGACACAACTAGCAAGACGGTCAAAATCTTCTACCTGGAGACTCGTACCTTCCACGTCTTCTCCTTCAACCAGGGAGGCGGCTTCACGTCGGTGGTTAAGTCGGGGATGACCAGCAGCGCAGGCACTTCCGGCAGCGGTGCGTCCGGCATGAACGGCGGGGGCGGCGGCGGTGTTTCCGGCGACTCGGGAAGCCAGCAAACAACCACTACCGAACTCTTTTCGACGGTGGTTGACGACATCGAGAACAACGTCCGCAGCATGCTGACGCTCAACCGGATGGCGTACTCGCGCACCACCGGCATCATGAGCATCACTGACCGCCCGGATGTCCTGGACCGCGTGCAGTCGTATCTGGATGCCGAGAACGCGAGCATCACGAAGAATGTTCTCTTCAACCTGGAGGTCATCCAGGTGACCCTCACGGACAAGGACCAGTACGGCATCGACTGGGATCTGGTCTACAAGTCCGTCAACGGAAAACTCGGGTTCGGTCTGAAGAACACTTTCCCCGGTATCGACGCATCTGCTGTCGGGGGATCTGTAAGCATCCTGGATACCGCCGACTCTCCCTGGGCGGGCTCTAAGTTGCTCGTGCAAGCGCTCTCGGAGCAGGGGCGGGTATCGGCCAAGCGCAGTCCCTCCGTTACGACGCTGAACCTTCGGACTGCGCCCATGCAGATTGGCCGTGTGAACGGCTATCTGGCATCCAGCCAAACCACGCAAGCCCCAGACGTAGGCGCCACCACAGCTCTGACTCCCGGCTCCATCACCTCGGGCTTCAATATGTCGCTGACCCCCTTTGTCATGCCCGACAACAAGCAGCTGCTGCTCAATGCTGCCATCAACATGACCGACACCCCCGTTTTCAAGACGATTGAGAGCGGGAATAGCTCCATCGAGAACCCGGACTACGGCCTGCAGATTTTCAACCAGAGCGTGAAGCTGCGCAGCGGGCAAACCCTTGTCCTGAGCGGGTTCGATCAGACCACGGAGAATGCCACCAAGAGCGGGACGGGTACGGCCAGCAACTTCCTTTTTGGCGGTGGCGGGACTCGCGACACGAATCGCGACCTGCTCGTTCTGATGATCACGCCCGTGATCATGGAGTGATCAGATGGAGCCGAGTAGCGACATCAGCATCCTCCGCATCCAGGGCAAGGAGTTCGTTTCCGGCCTGATGTGGCGTCCGCTTTCCAAGCCGCGTGGCTACATGAAGGAAGCTCGGGAAATCGGCAAAGAAGAGGGGATGGACATCGTATCCATCCGCCTCGGCCTGACGATGATCCAAGCCGGTTTCGTGAAGAAGGAGAGCGGCGCGACAAAGGGCATGTACAGCCTCGCGGCGGCGTTGGCTGGGCAGATCAAGGAAGAATCCTGGATTGGTGCGTTCCAGGTGTCCGAGGACCTATTTGCCCTGGTGGCCGTCCACGGCGGCCTAATTGTTCCTGGCTGCGACACGGTGGGAACCAAGGAGGAGATCCGCAACCTCCTGGTGGAGAAAGACAGCCACCGGGTGATGAAGTTTGAAAAGGTCTATCACCCGGACGATTTCAACCATCGCGGCCAGCAAATCGACATTGATGAGCTGCTGTCACCCAGTCGCATCAAGAAGGAATATGCGCTCAAACAGCTGACGTTCGGGATGACCCGAAAGGAGCTGATCATCACGGGCTGCCTGTTCGGAGCATTGGTCGCAGGGGGCCTCGGTTACCTGCAGTGGGTGCAGTACCAGGAGCGATTGGCCCGCGAAGAAGCGGCCCGCCAGGAACTGGCCCGCGAGCAAGCTCGGGCCGAACTGGAAGCGCAGACCGGGGGCCCAGTGCAAGCACAAGCCCTGGAGCATCCGTGGGCGAAGATGCCCGGCTCGTCCGACTTCCTGAACGGCTGCATGGGCGCGATCAACTCGCTCCCTCTCGCCATGGGCGGATGGACCTTCGATTCCGCAATCTGCACCGCGACCACGCTTGAAACGGTGTTCGGCAGGGCAGGGGGCAGCACCTTTGATCAATTTGTCTTGGCCACCCAAAGCCGGTTCCCAGCTCCTCCAGTGCTGCTGGAGGGCGGCGACCGCGCAGGCCTGGGCGAAGAGATCACGCTAGGCATGGGCGGGGATGACGAACTGCTGTCGGTTGATGAGGTGCGCTCCCGATTCACCTCTCACCTGCAGCGACTGGAGCTGAAAGCGGAGATCAGCGAAGTGCAGGTCGCTGCGCCGACCGACCCGCAAGCCCTGCCTGGACAAGAGAACGGGGCAGTCGCTCCGGCTCCTGACTGGAAACAGTTCAGTTTCACCCTGACCACCCCGCACGCGCCGGAGATTGTTTTCTCCGAGTTCCACCTGAACGGCCTGCGCCTTACCGAAATCGCCACCACCCGCTCTGGCTCCATGCTCAGCTGGACCGTCAAGGGAGACATCTATGCCCGCTAATTCCCGCTTTATCTGCACCCTGCCACTCCTGGTCGCCATGGCGGCTGTGGCTGAGGAAAGTCCTTTGCCGACGGTAGGCGACCTGTCTCGCGTTCAAGCCGAAACGATCATGTATGAGGCCAAATCCAAGCGCGCTGCCGCTAAGGCCTCCATGCAGGAGAACCAAATGAAAGCCGGGGATGATCCGATGGCTCAAAGCAACTCGGCACCGCCCGTGGTGGCATCGGATCTGCCCACGGTTACAGGGGTTTCCGGGGTTTCCGGCCGTCTGGTGGCCACGTTCCGCTACCCCAACGGCGGCACCGCGTCCGCAAGCTCTGGCACCGAGATTGCGGGCGGCTTCGTCGTGTCTGAGGTGAGCCTGAATCGTGTGGTGTTGACCAAGGGTGATCGGCGTTTCCCGCTGCAGAGTGGCGTTGTTACCCAGCAGCCGACCCAGCAGCAGCCGCTACTGCCGGGGCAGTTCCCAACCCTCTCGCAACCGCCAGTTGCCATCCCGGCACAGTAGAGGTTTCTATGACCAGCGCACCTGCAGCAGCAGTCCCCCGCGTGGCCCTGACAGCCGAAGGGGAGCGGTTCGGGAACATCAACCCGGAACTGCGCCAACTGATATGCCTGACCGACGACGACGTGTTGCACATCGTTGATGGATATGAAGCTGACCCTTTCGTCCTGGCGTTCCAAGACACAGTACGACGCGCGGGCATCAAGGCAGAACTGGCCTCCGTGACGCCTGAGCAGCTGAAAGAGCTGTACCAGGGCATCACCAGTGCCATCAATCTCGGCTTTGGCCGTAGCAGTCAGGAAAGTGCGTCTAAACGCCAGAGGGAAGTGGTCCAGATCCTGAAACTGGCCACGCAGAGCGGCGCTAGCGACATTCACTTTTTCCCGACCCCCAATGGCCACCAGCTCCGCTTCCGGGTTCATGGCGAGCTGGACACCATCAAGTCGTTCGCGGGCGGTGACGGCTTGGCGCTTCTGTCGACGATCTACACCTCCATGTGTGAATCGGTCGATCCGAACTATCGCCCCGAGGTGAGCCAGGACGGCCGCCTGCAGAGTGAGTTCGTGAAAGAGTGCGGATTGTTCGGTGCCCGGATCGCAACCCGTCCGACGTTGAACGGCCCCTGGATGGCGGTCCGCCTGCTGTACGACAGCGGCGAAGTCATCCCCCTGGAGCGCATGGGCTACCTGGACGAACAGATCGACCTGCTGACTCGCCTCATCCATCGGACCGAGGGGATGGTCCTACTTTCCGGGACCACCGGCTCCGGCAAGTCGACGGCACTGCAGACGCTCCTGTCGATGTTGCTCAAGTTCAACAATTTCGCCATTAACCTCGCCACGGTGGAGGATCCGGTGGAGTACCGGATTGAAGGCGCCAATCAGACCCCGCTGCTGGGCGAATGGGCCGACGCAATCACTAACCTGATGCGTATGGATCCCGATGTCTTGATGCTGGGAGAGATCCGTGACCTGCTCTCCGCCATCGCTGCATTCCAGGCTGCCAACACCGGGCACGGGGCATGGTCGACTGTCCACACCAGCACGGCGGCGGCGTGCATCCAACGCCTCCACGACCTGGGCGTAGAAGACAGCCTGCTGATGGACCCGTCTCTGGTGAAGGGACTGGTAAATCAGTCCCTTACCCGCGTTCTCTGCCCAGATTGCAAGCTGCCGTACTTGGAAAACTGCGGACGCCTCACCCGTGACCTTCAGCATCGAATTCAAAAGCGGTGCATCCCTGAGCATGTCTACCTGAAAGGGGCCGGCTGTGCCCGCTGCAAAGGTCGCGGCGTCGTCGGTCGCACGGCCATCGCGGAGATCATTCTGCCGGATCTCCGTTTCATGCGGACGTTCCGGGAGAAGGGGAAGGCAGAGGCACAAGCCTTCTGGGTTCACAGCCTGGGGGGAATAACCAAGAACGCTCATCTGATCCATCGCATCAACGAAGGCATTGTGGACCCGCTCCTGGGCGAGAAGGACGTATGCCAACTGGATGAGGACGTGATGACCATTGGGGGCCGCCAATGATTCATGACGCCTTCGCCAGTTTTGAAGAATGGCTGGTCCGCCTGCAGTTCGGCGGCGCAAGCAGGATCAAATTCTATGAAGCCATGCGCAACCTGGTCGAAAACCAGGTTAGCGCGAACGATGCCCTGAAAGAGCTGTATGGCGTCTGGAGCAAGAACGGCAAAACGCCGCGAGCAGCGCTGGCCATCATCACCCAAGACCTCCTGGTGCAGTTGGCCAACGGCACAAGGCTGAGCAAAGCCCTGTCCCGCTGGGCCCCCTATGAAGAAGTTTCTCTGATTGCTGCAGGCGAGCAGGCCGGGCGACTGGTCGCGGCATTCGACGACGTGGAGCGCGTCATCACCGCCAAGATGGAGATCCGGGGTGCTATCGCCTCCGCGTTGGCCTACCCGACGTTCCTCTGCATCCCGCTCTCGGTGCTGCTGTACATCATCTCGATGCAAGTCGTGCCGAAGATGGCGCGTTTCTCTGACCCCGAGACGTGGCAGGGGTCAGCCTACCTGCTCCATCTCCTGGCGTACTTCGTAACGAACTTCGGGATTGCCTTCCTGTGCCTTCTCGCGGCGTTCGTCGTAGCGCTGATCTACTCACTGCCCCGACTGTGCGGCGGTCCCCGGATCCTGCTAGACCGCGCTCCGTTCTTTACGACCTATCGGATGGTTCATGGCTCAACATTCCTGCTCAACCTCGCAGTGATGATGCGGGCAAACATCCCCACCCACGATGCCCTGGTCCTACTGCATCAGTACGCTAACCCGTGGCTCCAGGAGCGGCTGAATGGCGCTCTGTATGGTCTTCGGCAGGGTGTCAACCTGGGCGTGGCCCTGGAAAACGCGGGTCATAACTTCCCCGACCAGGAAGCGATTCAGTTCATCCGCATCCTGGCTTCTCGTGAAGGCTTCGCCAATTCCATCAACAAGTATTCGGAGCGCTGGCTGCAGGCCAGCATCAAGCGAATCAAGGTAATGGCCGGGCTCTCCTACAACGTGATGCTGATCCTCATCGGGCTGGTGATGACTCTGGTAGTTGTCGGCACCCAAGAACTGCAGTCCGGCATGGACCGCACCGCAAACCAAGCTGTTCAAAACGTTCGCTAAACCACAGAAGGGAAACACCATGTACAAACTGTCCTCCATCAAAACTCAGTTCTCCCGTAAACAGCGCGGCTTCGGCGCCCTGGAGGTGATGATTGGCCTCATGATCGGTACGCTCGTTCTGATCGGCGCCGTGGTCTGGTATCAGAAGCTGAGCAACAGTTCCAACAATGGGGATGAACTGGAAAACCTGTCCTCGCTGATCACCAGCGTCCGCCATCTGAAGACCAGCAGCGGGTATGGCGCCAACGGCACTAACCTCGTACCGATCCTGAACAACGCTGGCGGGATCCCGGACAACATGGGTTTCAACGCTGGCGTCCCGCTTAACGCCTGGGGCGGTAACGTAACCATCGTCTCCACCGGCCTCGGCTTCACGGTTACCTACGCGGGTCTGCCGGCCGAGAACTGCATTTTCCTGGCTACCAAAGGGGCGAGCAGCTCCACCATGACCACCCGCATCAACGGCGGCGCGGCCATCACTGGTGAAGTGACTGCAGCTGCGGCCAACACCGGCTGCAACGCTGCGACCAACACCCTGGCTTGGACCGCCCGCTAATGAGCCAGCAGAAAGGCCCACTGACCGGCAGTGATTTCGTGGACCTGTACATCGGCGAAGATTTCGCCGATGTCAAAGGCCTTGCGGGGGCGTCAAGCTCCCGCGTGGCCGCTCCCAGTGACTGGGCCGAAGAAGTCGATGCCCTGCGGGATCTCTGCAAGGCACGGCACCAGGAAACCGGCATTCCCGAGTTCTCGGTAATTCATCTGGATGTGGTTTACCGGGTCACGCACCTGGATGGAATTGGAAGGGGAGGGGTCTTTGTCCTCCGAAAGTCGAATGCACAGCTGCGGGATCCCCGAGGGATTGGGATCCCGAAGTATGCGGTCGATGCGCTCCTGGATCCGACCGCGACCGGCCTCGTGCTGATCACTGGCGGGATGGGGGTCGGCAAGACCACCACCGGGGCTTCCTTCGTGGTGGAGCGTCTGAAGCTCTTTGGGGGTATGGCACTGGCCATTGAGGATCCCACTGAAACCAACATCAACGGGGTCCACGGTGAAGGCCGCTGCATCGCCATCAGCGCCTCGCGATACAACGGTGGCTACAAAGAGCATCTGGTGCGGGGCCTGCGGTCCGGGGTCGATTTCTTCTTTATCGGGGAGATCCGCGACGAAGAAACGGCCTTTGAAGCACTGAAGGCCGGAACCAACGGAAAACTTATCTTCGCAACGCTGCACGCCAGCAATATCACAACGGCCCTGGAACGGATGATCACGCTGGCCTCCCAGTACAGCAAGACCGCTGCCGAGACTCTTTCCGAAAGCCTCCTCGCTGTCATCTGGCAGAACCTGGAGGAAACCCCGAAACAAGGTGGCGGCACCTTCAAGCGCTTCACGTCCAGCTCCCTCGTCTTGTCGGGCGAGGACGCTTATGCGAGCAAGGAGAAGATCCGGCGGAACGAGCTGGGCGGCATAGACGGCGATGTAGAACGGCAAGCGGCTCGCGCTATCTGGGGCCGGGACTAGCAGGGATTTAGCGGCTAAATCCAGGAGGAGACTGACAGATGAAGTACCAACGAGGTTTTGGGGCATTGGAGGTAATGATCTGCCTGATCATCGGCGCCCTGGCCACCGTCGCAGGGGCCAGGGTCTACACCAGTTACCTGGATCGTCAGGTAAACCGGAGCGCTGGCGAGCAAATGGGGATCGTGGCCGACGCCGCTGCCAAGTACATCAAGGACAACTATGCAGCGATCACCGCAGTCGCCACCCCAGCCGCCCCGGCCGTGATCACAACGGCGATGCTGCGCGCGACGGGCTACCTTCCCGCCGGATTCAGCGATACCAACGTCTACGGCCAGGATTACCGGATCCTTGCGCTGGAGCCGACCGCGAACAAGCTCCAAACCCTCATCGTTACCGTGAACGGAGATGTCATCAGGGAAATGCACCTGCTGGAAATCTCCAAACTGATGGGTGCCAAGGGCGGCTATATCTCCTCGACTAACACGGCAGTGGCGTTCGGTAGTTTCGGCGGTTGGCAGACCGCTCTGGCTCCCTACGGCGTTGCTCCAGGTGCAGGCCACCTCGCGACAGCTTTGTTCTTCGACGATGGCGCCATGGTCACTGACTACCTGTACCGGAGCGCTGTTCCTGGGCAGCCCCAGCTGAACCGCATGAACACCAGCATCGACATGGGGAACAACGACCTCAACAACACCGATGCTGTGAACGCCAATACCGTGAATGCCAATACCGCGAACGTGAGTGGCAACACCTCGACCGCTGGGGAAACCTACACCGGAGGATGGTTTCGTGGACGCGGCGACGGCCTGATCTACAACGAGAAATGGAATGGGGGTTGGTACATGGCCGACCCGCAGTGGATGCGCTCTTACGCCGACAAAGGCATCTACACGGGCGGCGCAATGCTTGGCGGCACCCTCCAATCCACCGGCCGAACCACCGTAGGTGAGTATCTGCATGTCGCAGGGGTTGCGACCGCAGGAGTGGGCTGCGCTCCGAACGGACTGGAAGCTCGCGACTCCACGGGCTTGCCACTATATTGCCAATCCGGTCTTTGGAAGACCGTGGGCATTTCAGGCGGAAGCATAAGTTTCGATGGGACTTACTTGGGGTCAATGTCGAACTACAACTCGACAGGGAAGCCCATGTTTGTGAGCGCCTACGGGGGGTATGGCTCTGGCGGCACTTGCGGCAACAGATATCAGATGAGTGCTTCCGTCTATTCGGTGCCTCTCGGTGGCTGGATAGCCGTCGCCGGCTCTTCTCATACCTATGATGTGGGCAGCAAATCTGAGTCCATCGGGTTCATGGTGCCTGCCGGCAGTACATACACCATTTCCTCCGCGCCTTACGCCTGCGGTGCTGGCGTGATCCATGTAAGTGAGTTCGTTTTCTAGATGGACACGCATAAAAAGGCCCCTATAAAGGGGCTTTTTTATGCGCTGTAGACGGAGCAGATCCATTCCTCAAGTTCCAATGCAGATAGCTCGCAGGGACTGTCCGCGACCGAACGTACTACCCACCGTGGTGCCGTACCAATAGCCATCTGCAGCGATATAGATTCTGCCGTTGTACTCGTCCACGTTGTTGAGCGAACCGGTGGCTAAACCTGATGAGTAGCAGAAGCCGACTGAAGAGTGTACCAACAGGACAGTCGTGCTGTACGGGATGAACCACTCCCCGAGATACCTGAAGCCGCCTCCTGCCTTTGTCCACATACCGGATTGGCAATGCAGAGCGTTCCAGGGCCATGCCCACCTCCTTCCTGGCGTCCCCCCGCTTTGCCCTGGCCGAGCCCGGCCAACTCCTGCAGGACGCCCGCCAGGGCCGCCTGCAGCGGAACGCGGGGATGGGGGTCACTCCTGGATCTCCTGCAGCAGCTGACCGCGTGACCGGCCCCGTCGGCGCCGACGGCCAGGGTCACTCCTGGACGGCCAGCTGCAGATCCGCGCGTAACCCCTGCAGCGGTCACGCCGGCAGCTCCGCGGACACGGCCCGGGGTGACCTGTCGGGATAGCGTTCCGCCCTCGGGGTTGCGTTCCGCCTGCGGCGGTTTGGCGGCAGCGCCGCCACTGCCGGCACGCCGGCCCGGTTGAACGCCAGGGGAGGGGAGTGGGGTCACACCAGGTGCGCCGCCGGCGCCGATCGCTGTGACCGACACCCGCCGGGGCCAGCGCCTGCAGCCGATCCACCGGCACGGTCACACCAGGTGCGCGAGCTCGACATGGCCATGTGACCGCCAGCGGCCCGGCCGCCAGGGTCACTCCTGGACGACATCGAGGACGCGGATCCGTGACCGACCGGCTAACACTTCAGCGGAAAAAAAGTATCAAGCTGCCCGACACCGCCCCTGGACCGGCAGCAATGGGTCAAGCATGACCACTGTTCGCGGATCCACCGCTTCAAGGTACTGATCAGGTGGGGGGATTTCCTGCTGGTCCCTCATCGAGAGCACTAGCCGTCTGAGCAGGGCAGCCTGTGCCGCCTCCAACGCTGTCGTTTCACACTCCCCGCGTCCGACAACATCGTCAAAGTCCAAAACCCGGACCTCCACGCCCGCTCCGTCGGCAAGAACGGCCGCAGGGTAGGGGATTAGGTGACTCAGCGCCTCTTGATGGCCGCGCCGCTTCTTGCCTTCCAGCTTGCGCACCAGTCGTGAAGCCCGCAGGTGTGTGTATCGCTTCAGCATCGTCAGCGACTTGTGACCGGAGATGGCCGCAATCTCCATGATGTCCAAGGTTCCCAACTCAAAGAGCCGGCTGCAGGCCTCGTGCCGCAGATCGTGGAAATGCAGGTCTTTGATGCCGAGCTTGTTGAGCATGAACTTCCAGGTCGATTTGAGGCCCGCACTGGTGTAACTGAAGACTCTACCGCAGGGCTTGGCCCCAAGTCTGGTGAGGGCATCGCGCGCCCTGAGACTTAGCGGAACATCGCGACGGGATCCGTTCTTGGTTTCCGGTAGGTGTGCCACGCGAGTCCGAAGATTGATGTGCTCCCAGTCCAATTTGAGCAGTTCCCCTTGTCGCATAGCGGTTTCAACTGCCAGCACAACCAGGGAAAAGAGTTCAGGGTTCGGGTGCTGGAGAGCATGTCGGAGTATCAGTCTCTCTTCGCGGGGCAGCAGGCGCCGCTCCCGCCCCGGCGGGGCTTTGGGTTTGCGGACATCCTTGATCGGGTTAGCCCCACAGATCCCCCATTCGATCCGCCCTATCTCCCAGAGACTGGATAGAAGGGACATTTCCAGGCGAACGGTCGCCGGGGAGATGGGCTTGCCAGTCTTCGGGTTTAGGTCGGCCAGTCGCTGGTCGCGGTAACTGGCGATGTCCGGGCTTTGAATGTCCCGGATGGGTTTCTGGGCCATCGGGGACCGGCTGATTCGCGCAATCCGATAGCACTCCTGCTCATAGCCTTTGTGGAGGATGGATACGTTCTTTTGGTAGTGCACAAGCGCTTCAAAAAGTGTGGGGTTTTCGGTCATGGGCCTTATCCAAATCCGCCCTCCGAACCAGATCAATTGCAATGACTGCCCCCCCGCCGAGAATGACACTCAGCGTCGGCAGAACCTGCGTTCAGGCGGAGAAAGAGGGGCGGTGAGAACTCGCTGCTATACGCGCAATTTTCTCATGCTGGCCTTTGATCGGATCACCAGGAAAAACAACTTCGGTATATCGAAGGTTTTTCACTAGAATACGCCCACGACTCTCAATGGACGGGACTTGTCATGCCTGCACTTTGGTTCCTGCTGGCCATACTGGCATTCACCAGCATCATGTTTGGATACGACCAGAATTCACAGAACGACACTCTTAACGATGGGGAGTTGGCGGCAGTCGCCGGCAACATGCTCGTTTATCGAAATTCTGTATCGGCATACGCCAGCGCGAATCCTGCCGTGACAGGCGCCATCAGTGACGCAACTCTCGGCCTCCCCAACTGGTATCGGCGCCACCAGTCAATCGGAAATTTCATCAGTGGCGGGCGGAGCTATGTGTTCTACATGGCGAACGATCTGCCAGGGCTGGAAGGCCTCCTGTATGAGCGGACGCAATCCTTAGCCACTGGAATCAACAGCGGTGGCGTGTTGCTCAGCCCGAGTCGGGGCAATACCGGGATCACTCTTCCGGCCCAGGTTCCAGATCGTGCAGTGGTACTCGTCCAATGAAGCGCCTTGCACTTGCTGCACTGACAGCGGCCACCCTGCACGCGCACGCTGAAACGCCGCCGCCGGCCTATCAGCGAGCGGCCCAGTTCGGCGGTATCCCCGCCGATTTGCTGTACGCGATTGCCAAGGCGGAAAGCAATTTCCGGATCAAGATCGGCACCTATCCATGGCCCTGGACGCTGAACGTAAACGGGGCGGCGAAATACTTCCGCACACGCGAAGAGGCCTGCGGCGCAATCCTGCAGGGTCTGGATGAATTTGGGCCGTACAAAGTCGACATCGGCCTGACGCAGCAGAACTGGGGCTGGGTTGGGTCGAAATACTACCGCCACCCCTGCGATGCCCTGGCACCCAACGACAACTTGCACACGGCGGCAGTCGTGATCCGCGAGTGCTATGACCGGGAGCGAGACTGGATCCTGGCTGCCGGCTGTTACCACCGTCCAGCAGGCGGAGAGCCGGCCCGGAAGTACCGGGAAGGGGTGCGGACGAAACTGGACCAGATCACAGCAGGGCGCTGACAGGTGACACCAGGTGGGCGTGCAGCTCCCGCCCCCGTGACCCTCCCTGGCGTCCTGATCGGCGCTCATCGAAAGACTCGATGAGCGATAGCTTGACGCCATTATGCCGCCGGTCGGTATAATGGCACTTTGCCGCACATCCCCCGCCTCTTACCTTGCCATTCGTCGGCCTTCGATATATCGTAGGAAACTGTTCAAATCCTACTTAGAAAGGCCCCGAATTGCAGGACGCAACTCACCCCGCCCCCGCGCGCTTGCTCACTCAAACCGAGCAACGTCAGCACGAAAAACTCACCCGAGAACTTGGTCCAGTAGTGATCAAGGCCCTCCAAGATCCGCTCACCATCGAAGTCATGCTGAACCCTGACGGACAGCTCTGGGTGGAGCGTCTGGGTGAGGAGATGCAACGCATTGGCACCCTGCCTGCGTCGGCCGCTGAAGCTGCAATGGGCACCATCGCGGCCTGCCTGCAGACGACGGTTTCCCGCGAGAATCCCATCCTGGAAGGTGAACTGCCGCTGGACGGGAGCCGCTTTGAGGGGCTGATCCCCCCAGTGGTGGCGCAACCGACCTTCGCCATTCGGAAGAAGGCCAGTCAGGTTTTCAGTCTTGAGCAGTACCTGGAAGCAGGCTCCATTTCCAAGGAGCAGTACCAGCGGATCTGCGCCGCCGTCGGCGCGCGGCAAAACATCCTGGTCGTCGGCGGCACGTCGTCAGGCAAGACCACACTGTCCAACGCCATCATCAAGAAGATGGATGAACTCTCCCCCGATCTCCGCTTGGTGATCATTGAAGACACGGGCGAGATCCAATGTTCAGCGGACAACGCCGTCATCATGCGTGCGACGGCATACGTCTCCATGCTCCAACTCCTTCGCGCCACATTGCGCCTGCGCCCTGACCGCATCCTGGTCGGTGAAGTCCGAGGCGGCGAAGCGCTATCCCTCCTGAAGATGTGGAACACCGGCCACCCTGGCGGCCTTGCCACTCTTCACGCCAACAACGCTCGCGCAGGCCTGACAAGGCTTGAGCAGCTTGTATCCGAGGCCACCTCCGCACCGATGCAACACCTGATCAGTGAAGCGGTGGATCTCGTGATTCACATCGCCAAGACAGCCAATGGCCGCAAGGTCACTGGACTGCTTGAAGTCCAGGACTTCAGGAACGGCGAGTACGTAACCGAAGAAATCTGCCCCATGACCCCGAGGAGTCACCTCAATGAAGGATCAAAAACCCATGAGCTTGCGTAAAGCACGCAACTACAAACTGGACATGCTCTGCCTGTTCGCCCTGATGCTGCTGGTCACTACCCTGGCATCGCCGGATGCCATGGCATCCGCTACTGCCGGCACGCTGCCTTGGGACAGCCCGCTGGCCAAGCTGCGCGCGTCCATCACTGGCCCGGTCGCATTCACCATCTCCATCCTCGGCTTGGTAGGCACCCTCTCGGCACTGATCTGGGGCGGTGAACTCAGCGGCGTCCTGAAGTCGGTGATCGTCATCGTGATGATCATTTCCATCATCGTGGCGGCTAACAACTTCCTCAGCGTGATGTTCGGCGTAGGCGCCGAGATCGCCGCCTACGCACCGGCCATGGTTGCAGGGATCGTCTAAATGGCATTGCGCACGATCCCCATTCGACAAGTCGGAAGCCGGATAAACCTAGTCCTCGGCGGGGATCGTGAGCTGGTCCTTACCTCGCTGATGATCTGCTGCGTCCTGGTCTTCTCGGCTTTTGAACTCAAGGCCGCCGTTGTCGGCGGAATCTTCTGGGTGGCCAGCCTCTACGGTCTTCGCCTGATGGCGAAGAAAGATCCGCAGATGCGGTTCGTGTACCTGCGAAGCCTCAAGTACGAGGCCTATTACCCAGCTCAATCCACACCGTTCTACGAGAACGCCAGGGAGTACAAATGAGCCTGCTCCTTCCAAGGCCCAGCAGCATCAAGCCGTTCCGTTCGCGCAAGCCTGGGTTTTCCGATCTCCTGCAGTACGCCGCCATGCCCGAAGACGGCGTGGTGACGCTGAAGTACGGCGCCTATCTCGTCTCCTGGATCTATCAGGGTGAAGACAACGCGAGTGCAACAGACACCCAACGCGAGATCGTTAGCGCGGTGATCAACCGCGAACTGTTGAAGCTCGGCAGTGGCTGGATGCTCCATACAGATGCAATTCGCCGGCCGGCGCCCAAGTACGCCGACGAAGGCGCGAGCGCGTTCCCGGACCCTGTGACGAAGGCAATCGACCAGGAGCGTCGTCAGACCTTTGAACGCCTGGGAGCGATGTATGAGGGCGCCTTCATCATGTCGGTGACCTACCAGCCGCCGTTGGCCCTGGAAACCAAGTTCATCGACATGATGTTTGACGATGACGCGGAGATCCCGGACGAAAAAGCCCGCTACGCCAAGCAGACCGCCGACTTCATGAGCAAGATCAAGTCGCTGGAGGACAACCTATCGACAGTCCTCAAGATGGAGCGGCTGCGGGGCCACCGCGTGCTGCAGGAGGATGGCAGCGAAGTGATCGAAGACGATCTGCTGGCCTACCTGAACTACTGCATCACCGGCAATCAGCATCCCATCGTCCTGCCTTCCTGTGCCATGTACCTGGACTCGTTGCTGGGAGGGCAGGAATTCTGGGCAGGCGTCGTCCCCAAGATCGGTCGCCGCTTCATTCAGACCGTGGCAATTTCCGGGCTCCCCACTCAATCAGTACCGGGGATCCTGACCGAACTGGGAGAACTCCCGTGCGAATATCGCTGGTCCACGCGCTTCATCTTCATGGACCAGCACGAAGCTCAGAGCCAGTTCGACAAGTTCCGCCGCAAATGGAAGCAGAAGGTCCGGGGTTTCATGGACCAACTGCTGAACAAGCAAAATGGCGCGGTGGATGAGGACGCCCTGAGCATGGTGGCCGACGCCACCGGGGCCAAGGCCGAGATCAACTCCCGCACAGTCGCCTATGGCTTCTATACCAGCGTCGTTGTGCTGATGAGTGAAGACCGGGCGGAAGTCGAGGAGAGCGCAGCACGCATCGCCAAGATGATCAATGGCCGTGGCTTTGCAGCCCGCGTGGAAACACTCAACACCGTTGAGGCATGGCTTGGGAGCCTTCCTGGTCACGGGGTGGAGAACATCCGCCGGCCATTGATCAGCACCTTGAACCTCGCGGACCTGATGCCCACCTCCAGCATCTGGACCGGCTCCAACATAGCTCCATGCCCGTTCTATCGGCCGAACTCTCCGGCCCTCATGCAATGCGCCACCTCGGGCAATACCCCGTTCTGGCTGAATCTGCATGTACGGGATCTTGGCCATACCCTGATTTTCGGCCCGCCGGGCTCGGGTAAGTCGGTACTCCTGGCACTCATTCAGGCCCAGTTCCGCCGCTATGAGAATGCGAGCATCTACGCCTTCGACAAGGGCATGAGCGCATACGCGCTGTGCAAAGGGGCAGGCGGCGCGCATTACGCCGTCGCGGGCGACAACAGCCCATCCTTCGCACCCTTGGCCGACCTTTCCAGTCCTACGGATCTGGCCTGGGCCGCCGAATGGGTGGACGACTGCCTGAAGTTGCAGGGCCTCGTGACCACCCCAAACCAGCGCAACGAGATCGCTCGTGCGCTGACGAATATGCGTGACACCGAATCGCGCACCGTCACGGATCTGGTTAGCACTCTGCAGGACGTTCAAATGCGTGCCGCGCTGCATGTGTACACCCTTGACGGTCCGATGGGTCATCTGCTCGATGCCGAGCGGGACTCCCTTTCGGTCAATAGCTTCAACGTCTTTGAGATCGAGGAGTTGATGAGCCTTGGAGACCGCTACGTCCTCCCCGTGCTCTCCTACCTGTTCCGCCGCATTGAGAAATCCTTGAAGGGCCAACCCGCGATGATCGTCCTGGACGAAGCGTGGCTGATGCTCGCCCATCCGGCCTTCAAGGAAAAAATCGTCGAGTGGCTGAAGGTACTGCGGAAAGCTAACTGCATCGTGGTCATGGCAACCCAGAGCCTCAGCGATGCCGTGAAGTCCGGCATCCTGGACGTTCTGAAGGAAGCCGCCCCAACCAAGATCTACCTCGCCAACGGCGAAGCGCGGGACGAAGAAACGGCGGCGATCTATCGCAAGCTGGGTCTGAACGCCCGGCAGATCGAAATCGTGGCCAGGGCCACTCCCAAGCGGCACTACTACTACGTTTCCGAGCAAGGACGCCGGGTCTTCGACCTCGCGCTTGGCCCCCTTTCCCTGGCGTTCGTCGGCGTTTCCGACAAAGAGGCGGTGGCCAAGGTCAAGGCCCTGGAGGCCACCTACGGCGCCGACTGGACACATCACTGGCTCGCGGATCGCGGCCTTCGACTCTCTGACTATGTGAGGGCTGCCTGATTATGCGCCTCTTCTCCAAAAAGACGGACACTGCTGCCGCAGACGCAGCGGTAGAAAACCCCTACATCGCCGCCCGCCGTGAGTGGAACGAGCGTTATGGCTCGTACATCACCCAGCGCAACATCGGCTTTGCTGTCGGCTTGGCCGGGTTCGTCGTCGCGGCCATCGCCGTTGGCGGCGCCGTCCACATCGGCAGCCAATCGAAGTTCATCCCGGTGTATGTCCTGGTCGACAAGCTGAATAACGCGCTGACTGCCGGCCGGGGCGACTATGCCCAGGCTACGCCGCAAGACGTGGTTAAAGCGCAGTTGGCCCGTTGGATTGAGGACGTTCGCACGGTGACCCCGGACAAGGTGATCAAGCTGAAGCAGGTCAAGGGGAGCTACGCCCTCATCCAGGATGGGGACCCAGCGAAAACCAAACTGGATACCTGGTTCTCCGGGCAAGGCAAGAACAAGAACAACATCGTCGAAGCTAAAGAAGACCCCTTCGCGCGGGCCGCCAGTGAAGCGGTTGAGGTTCAGACACAAGGTCTGCCGCTACCCATCTCCCCGGAAAGCTGGCAGTACGATTGGACGGAAATCGTTCGGGATCGGAAAGGCAACGAGACGGACCGCTTCAACATGCGGGTCATCTTCACTACGAAGCAGATCCCCCCGGAAAGCGAAGAAGCGATTTTGGTGAATCCGTCCAGCACGTTCATCACTGATTTCTCTTGGTCGCGACAGTTCTAAGGGGGACCTATGAAAGCGATTGCTACTGGCCTCCTGGCCGCACTGCCGTTGATCTGCTGGGGGCAAGAGGATTACTCCGACCTGTTCCCGACTGGCACCTCTACCCCGGAGCCGGTGATCTCCAATATGTACTACAGCCCCAATCCGGCGCTGAGCCCGCAAGAGCAAGCCGGCCTCGGCATATCCAGCAAATGGCGGTCGTCCAGCTCGACCGCGCTAAAACCGTTGGAACGCCAGGGAGGGGTGGTCACCTTCGTGTTCGGGGCCTCGCAGCCGAGCGTCGTCTGCGCGGTGATGCAGGTTTGCGACATCGAGCTGCAGAAAGGCGAGACGCCGAACAGCGTGAACGCAGGCGATACCGCCCGCTGGGAAGTCACTCCGACCATTTCCGGGAACGGCAGCGCGGCGACGTGGCACATCATCGTCAAGGCCATGGATGTTGGCCTGGAGACTTCGCTGCTGATCACGACGAACCGCCGGACGTACCACATCACGCTGAAATCGCACCGCGACCAATACATGGCGCGGGTGGCCTTCACCTACCCCGACGACTCCGGCGAGGAGTGGGCCGCGTATCGCAAGCACGTCGAGTCGGTCACCCAGCCGCGCGCGGAGCTAGCCGCCCAACCACGGACCGGCTCGGTGGAGTACCTGGGCGACCTGGACTTTGACTATCGCGTTGACGGTGAGGTGCGCTGGAAGCCGGTCCGAGTGTTCAACGACGGACGCAAGACGATCATTCAAATGCCCCCATCCATGCCCCTGGAGGAAGTCCCGGCGCTGGTGGTACTGCGTGGCACCGACAGTATCTGGCCATGGGGCAAGAAGTCGGAGGAGGTGATGGTCAACTACAGATTCCAAGGAGAGCGCTACGTCGTGGATACCGTGTTTCAGAAGGCGATGCTGATTACTGGTGTGGGCGACAACCAGGACCGAGTGACCATTGAGAGGACTGCCGAATGAAACGCCTGATCGTTGCCATGGCGCTGTCGGCGCTGGTGGGCTGCGCAAGTCAGCAGCAGTTCGGCGCATACGCGGAACTGCCGCCGGGATACCGGGAGGTCATGGCGCGGGACGCTGTGAATCAGATGGCGGGCCTGTATCCGCCGGCCAGCACCCGCCTGAGCATGGCTCTTGAGCCCTCGGATAGCTTCGGGCAAATCCTGGTGGAACGCCTCCGGCTCGCGGGCTATGCCGTCCAGGAGTCGCCGGCTACCCCGCTGATTGACGCGAAGGCGCTCGGGTACGTGATGGACACCCTGGACGAAAGCACCTACCGCGTCACCATCACAGTCGGCGGTGAGTCTTTGAGCCGCGCGTATTTCCTGGCCGACCACAAGCTGTCCCCCAGCGGCTTGTGGGCCCGCAAGGAGTAGCGCCTATGTCTCTTCTTAGCGCTGACAAGTCGCCCAATGGATTGGTCACTGGCGTCCGAAAAGCCAACAGGCTTCCGCTGTTCATACTCGCGACTGCGATTGGAGTGATCGCCCTTGTCCTCGCGATGGTGGCAATGAATCGCGCAGAGCGGGCCGCACAGATCGAAACCGGCGCAGATAGCACCGGGGAGCAGAAGCCGGCCACCCCTGTGACCTCTTCGACTGCTGCGGATCTCGCCAAACGCTACGGCGCTACCGGCGTGATTGAGCCAATTGCAGAAGAGGAGGAGGAGCTGGTCGAAGACACGGGGGAACTGACGCCCCCGGCGGAGAAACCGGCCGCGCCACAGAAGAAGAAGGAAGCCCCGGTCCCTGTAGCCAGCGATACCAATCCGCAGGGGCGTCCGCTGGAGTATCAGCAGCAGCTGGAGAACTTCAACACCACGAAAGGACGCCTCTTTGAAGCGGCCCTGACTTCCAAGAGTCGGATCGAAATTCCGACGGCCAACACGATGCCGACCACTGCCGAGGGCGGCCCATTGAGCGCGAATGAGCAACTGGAGCAGCTGCGCCTGCGGGCTGCGAACGGTGGCGGTCCCGCGAGCTATGCAGACCGGGCGGCAGAGGTAGCGCGGATCCAACAAATGAGGGCCAGCGGGGGGGCGGAGGCACCGAGTGACATGGGCGGCATGGGCGGCATGGGCGACGCAGATAGTGAACGGGGCGGGAGCGGCTTCAACCCGACCAGCACAGAAGACACTTGGCTCCTGCAGGACCGTCTGCAGGCGCCGCTGACTCCGTATGTGGTCCGCACGGGCTTCGTGATTCCGGGAATCATGGTTGGGGGGATCAACAGCGATCTGCCGGGGCAGATCAAAGCCCAGGTCGCCCAGAACGTCTACGACACTGCGACAGGCAAGTTCTGCTTGATCCCGCAAGGCTCGATCCTGGTCGGCGTCTACGACAGCAACATCGTCTTTGGCCAGGAGCGAGTCCCCGTGGCATGGCAGCGGATCATCTACCCGGATGGTCGCGCCCTGAACATCAGCGGGATGCCAGGGGCCGACTCGGCAGGCTACTCCGGCCTTCACGATCTCACTGACCACCACCTTGCGCGCATCTTCGGCGCGGCGTTCGCCATGTCGGTGATTTCGGCCGGATTCACCCTGAGCCAAGACGACAGCAGCGGCGGGACGGACGACAGACCAGACGCCAGCAGCGCAATGAGCGAGGCGCTTGGCCAGAACCTGGGCCAAACCGCAACTCAGATGATTCAGAAGAATCTGGCGATTCAGCCAACCAACATAATCCGGCCCGGTATGCGCTTCAACGTGATGGTCAGCAAGGACATCGTTTTCGACGCGCCCTACGTGGCGTTCCAATACTGAGGGAGTCAGTAGATGAAGATCACACGAGGTTTAGCAGCTAAATCCGTCCTTCTATGGGCGCTCTGGGGTGATGTAGCACTGGCCGCTGGCGGAGTCGGGATCCCCGTGTATGACGCCGGCAACGATATCCAAAACACCATTACTGCGATTGAGTCCGTGACCCAAACGGCGCAGCAGCTGGATTCACTGCGTACTCAGATGCGGCAGTACGAAGACCAGCAGCTGAACTCCGAAACGGTCAGGGAGTTCAAGTGGGACCGGGCAAACGAAACGCTGGGCAGCCTGCTCACAATGGTTGATGGGGTGTCGCCCATGCTCAAGGGGTCAGGCCTGGAAGGCTACCTGGAGAAGTTCCAGACCATCGGCAGTCACGCTCAGACCTCCATCGCCTGCCGCAATGATCCGGACTGCCTTGCCGGACAGATCGCGACTACACAGCAAGCCCAGGCTGATCGCTCCGAGCAACAGATGTACGCAAACCAAGCGGCGATGCGCAACGTCGTGGAGCAGCAGCGACTGATCCGAGAAGACGCGGCGAACTTGCGCCGGCTCCAGAGCATCGCCCAGGACTCGCAAGGCCGCATGGCCGCGATTCAAGCGGGCAACCAGTTACTCAGCGCCCAGGCGAACAACCTCCTGCAACTGAGAGCCATCCTGGTCACGCAACAGCAGATGCAGGCGGCCCAAGCCCAGGCGCAATCCGAAAACGATGCCGCACTGCGGGAACGCAACCGCCAGATGATGCGGATCGAAACCAAAAACCGGGGAACCGGAAATTCAGCAAAGTTCTGAGGAGGACACGATGAAGCGTTATTGGATCCTGGCTATGGCCGTACTGGTACTGGGGGGCGTGACTGGTTGCAAGGACGACCAGGACAGCGCGCCCCAGCCGCCGGCCCCAGTGAAAGAGCGGAAAACGGACGACGCCGCGAAGTTCTAAACGACCGGGTGGAGCCATCCGGCGCCACCTCCAAGGAAGCCCCCCTATGAATCACACCCTGCGCCGCTGCTCGCTGATCTACGCACTGTTGGGCGTTGTGTTACTGGCCATGCCCGAAGCGGTGTTTGCCGCAGTGCCTCAAGAAAACATCCTGGACGGGATCATTGCTCGCTTCAAAGACTCGTCGGCAACGTGGGAGTCCAGGATCTCCGGCTATGCCACCAATCTCTTCTGGGCGCTGAACGCGATCAGTCTTGCCTGGGGCCTGGGTCAGCAGGCGCTGCGGTCCGCTGATATTCCGGACGTGTTTTCAGAAGTCTTCCGGCACATCATGTTCACCGGCTTTCACTACTGGCTGCTGATCAACGGCTCCAGCTTCTCCACCTACATCATCAACTCGCTGCGGCAAGCTGCAGGGGCGGCTACAGGAGCAAGTTCTGCGCTCGGCCCATCCGATGTCATCGACATCGGCCTGAACATCGCCGCGAAGGCCCTGGACAACTTCAGCGCGCTGAGCCCGATTGACAGCCTCGGGTTCATCTTCTGCTGCATCGTGATCCTGATCTGTCTGGCCCTAATCGCCGCCAACATGATGATCATGCTCTGTGCCGGTTGGGTGCTGAGCTACGCCGGCATCCTGTTCCTCGGCTTCGGCGGCAGTCGCTGGACCAGCGACATGGCCATCAATTACTACCGCACCATCCTGAGCATCGGCGCGAGCCTATTCACCATGACATTGCTGATCGGCATTGGTCAGTCGTTCATGAACGACATGGCCAATTCGATGTCAGCCGACGCGCCGCTGATGGAAATGTTTGTTTGCCTGATCTGCGCTGTCGTGCTGCTGCTCCTGGTGGACAAACTCCCCCAGATGGTCGCGGGCATCGTCACGGGTTCGATGGGCGGTGGTTTCCAGGGCTTTGGCGCCGGCACCGGGATTGCTGCTGCCGGCCTCGCTGTTGGCGCCATCGGCGGGATGGCTGCAGCGGCAGGCGCAGCTGCCACCAGCGCAGCGGGCGGAGTCAGCGCGGTGAAAGAAGCGGCTGCACTGGCTGACATGCAGATGGCCCAGGCCGATGGCGGCCTGGACACCTCCAGTTTCGACGGCGGCGGCTCGGCCGGTGGCTCCGGCCAAGGCGGAGAAGGCGGGGGCGGCGGTGCGGCCTCTTCTGGTGGCCAAGCCGGCAGTTCGCCATCGCGCGCCTCTGCGGGGTGGATCTCCAGTTTTGGGAGCAATCTGGCAAAGGCCTCCAGTGCCCAGGCCATGGAAAGTCTTGGCGGTCGCGTAGACGCCGCAATCAAAAACACCTTTGGCGGCAAAGTCGCAGAACGGCTCGCAGAGCAGCGGGCGGAACTCGCGGGCGGAGACGATCAAGTCTCTGAGAAAAGTAGCGGCGAGGAGGCTGGCGGAGACTTCGGGAACAGCATCGGTGGCAGTCCGGCCGGCGATGCCGCGCCGACCAGTGCAGGGGGCGGCGGCATGATTCCAGAGGCCTTTGAAGAAAGCGCTTTTGGTGAGAGCGACACTCACGGTGAGCGTAATAAGTCGCCCGATGTGTCTGATCTTCCGCCAGAGATGCAGAGCTTCGTCCAGGGGAAAAACGCATGAACCTGAAGCGAACCATTGCCGCTTTCGCGGTCGTTTGGGCAGTCGGCACCTCTCCTGCCAGTTATGCGGGAGATCCCTGCAAGACGGTTATCTGCATGTGGGGACTCTTCTCCGGAACTGGCGTCAGCGGCGGATGCAAAGGCGCGGTCGCTGACTACTTCAGCATCGTTCGCTACAGGAAGAAGAAGATCAACTGGAACGCAACGTCTGACGCTCGCAGCCAGTTTCTGAACAGTTGCCCAAGCGCGGATCGCGGGTTCACCAGGGCCATCAACGGTCGATTCGGGAAGTCTTCAGGGTGAACAGGAGCGCCGCTGCTCGCAAGGAGATCCCGCAGCAAGCGCTGCGGGCCTTCTATGCCCTCAAGGCACAGGCCGGGGGGTCCGTCTTGCATTGCGCCGGCGAGGTTCTGCCGACGCGGGCCGAGGCGCTGCAAGCCCTCTCTGATAACGAACCCTGGACCAACAGAATCATCCGCGCGATGAGGCAGAGCGGCGGAACGATCACGGTAGAAAACGCCAGCATGGAATGGCTTGAACAACTCGCCTCACACGACTGGCCATAGGCCAAAAACTCATGGAGATCAAAGATGACTGAGAAGGACAACGACCTGTATCGCGGAGTAGATCGCACCGACCCTCCGTCACACCCCCAACTCAAGACCGGCTGGATACGCCCTGAGCCGCCCAGTGGCTACCGGAACCTAGTCGCCTTTGGCGCCTACGCCACCATCGAAGGCGTGAGGAAGTGGGTTTGGGAACTGGACTACCTGGACACCGACACCGGGGTATTCGCCTCCGAGGATCATCAGTTCCAGGTGGAGTGGCCATGGGTCGACGACTTCCTACCGCAAGCCGCTGACTGGGACTCCATCGGGATCCCCCATCTCATGTAATGCCTCGGTCACACCTGGTGGTCCTCGATCAGCTGCTCGCGTTACCTACCATGTAGGAAGCGCCTCCCTCCTGGCGTACCCCCGCTTTGCCCTGGCCGAACCCGGCCAACTCCTGCAGGACGCCCGCCAGGGCCTCCTGCAGCGCCTCCAGCACCGTTCCCGGCCACCGGCCACCACCATCCCCCAACTCCGCCACCAGAAACTCCTGCAGGGCCGCCTGCAGCGGCACGCGGGGATGGGGGGTCACTCCTGGATCTCCTGCAGCAGCTGACCGCGTGACCGGCCCCGTCGGCGCCGACGGCCAGGGTCACTCCTGGACGGGATCGAGGACGCGGATCCGTGACCGAATAGGGGAGGGTGACAAATTGTCGGGGTAGCGTTCCGCACCGTCGGGGTAGCGTTCCGCCTGCAGCTGCAGGCGGTCACTCCTGGACGGCCAGCTGCAGATCCGCGCGTAACCCCTGCAGCGGTCACGCCGGCAGCTCCGCGGACACGGCCCGGGGTGACCTGTCGGGATAGCGTTCCGCCCTCGGGGTTGCGTTCCGCCTGCGGCGGTTTGGCGGCAGCGCCGCCACTGCCGGCACGCCGGCCCGGTTGAACGCCAGGGGAGGGGACTGGGGTCACACCAGGTGCGCCGCCGGCGCCGATCGCTGTGACCGACACCCGCCGGGGCCAGCGCCTGCAGCCGATCCACCGGCACGGTCACACCAGGTGCGCGAGCTCGACATGGCCATGTGACCGCCAGCGGCCCGGCCGCCAGGGTCACTCCTGGACGACATCGAGGACGCGGATCCGTGACCGACCGGCAACAAAAAAGCCCCCGAGGGGGCTTTTCTGCCGGCCGCAAGGGCTGCTTAGCGGGTCATTCCTGCTGTTTGCTGCTTCTCCTGCTGCCGCTGCTGCGCGAGCTGGCGGGCTGCCTCACGAGCCTGACCCAGAACGTGCGATACCGCGCCTTTCAGTTGCCGCTCCGCGCCTTCTCGACCTAGGACACTTTTGGTGGCCATGTCATTGAAGTCGCTCAAACCCTTCTCCAGCTCACCAGGGGCAAAGGTGGGGAAGACAGCATGTCCGCCCAGTTCCTTCGCTGCCGCTTCCGCCTTCATACGACCGGCGTTGATGCCTTGCGAATTGGGCTTGAGAGAACTGGCGTGGTCGTCGTCCCCAACGAAAAGGACCGGCTTGCCAGGAAACTTCTGCTGCAGTGCTGCGGCGACGTTTTTGAGATTTCCGGAGTCGAAGGCTGCGACGGTGGCGAACCCGAGACTTTCCGACGCGGTACTCATAGTTGCGTAACCCTCGCCAACGGCGATGACGGGCGCCTTCGCTAGCGCGTCCATCCCGCCGACAACATGGAAACAACCCTCCTTCCGACTGTCCTTCGGGAATCGCTTGCTGCCATCCTCGCGGATGTACTGCATCGTCCAGACCTTGCCGTCGATGTCCTGGGCCGGCACATAGGTTCGTTTGCCTTCTCGGTCGGTCAGAATCCCCTGGTGGATGGCGATCCCCTTCGCCTGCTGGTACTCGGTGAGGGCGGTAGGCGGTACAAGCGACCGAAGGTTGCGACTGACCGTAGCGGCCTTCTCCTCGTACTTCGCCTGCCGCTCTCGTTCGCGGGCCTGCAGTTTCTCGGCGGCCTCCGCATTGTGTTTGGCGCGTTCCTCGTCGGTCAGGCTGTAGCCCTTGCTCTTCCAGTTCTGCTTGATGCCGGTCTTGTGGTTCTGGATGAAGCCGGCCGGGTGCCCATCAAGGTGGCCAATGTAGACGCCACTCTTCTCGCCCGGCTTGTCGTTGACCAGGGCAACGCGATAGCGCTGGCCATCCATCTTGGGGAGTCCGTCCATCTTCAGGCCGGCATCGCGACAGGCCTGCTGAAACTCCTCCTGGGGGCTCATCTTCTGCTGCTCCGCCACGGCCTCTGGGGACCAGCGTTTCAGCTTCTCAGGGTCAGCGCCCTCGCCCGCGTACCAGCTGCCAGCGGTCTTGTCCCAGCGGGCGCCCAAGGCCTTGGCCGCCTCGCGCTCCCCATAAGGGACGGCGAGATACTGACGGGCTGCCTTCTCCGGGGCCGAAGTGACAGGCTGTTCCGGCTGGCCCGGCTCCAGTTCGGACCCCTTGTCCTGCTGAGGCGGCTGTCGCCACTTGCTGAACAAGGCAAGGTCTTGGCCTTCCGGCACATACCAGGAGGTCGCCTTACCATCCCACTTCGCACCAAGCGCCTTGGCCTCGTTCTTCTCCTTGAACGGGACTGATAGGTAGGTCTTCTCGGTAGCCGGCTCTTTAGGGTCCATCGCTGCCTCCCGTCGCTGCCGCTCGGCCTTCTGCATTTGAATCGCTTCATCAAGCGCCTGCTGCTGCCACTCCGGCTCAGCTGTGTAGCCTTTACCGTGCAGGCCCTTACCGTGAACGAAGGTTTTGGCTTTGCCATCCTCGTTGAGCTGGGTGGTAATACCAGTGTGCTGGTCGTTCTGATCGGTGTAGCGGATCAGGAAGGTTCCCGGCAGCTCATTACGCGCGAGAGCCTTACCCTCGCCCAGTTCGATGGACGCCTTCAAGCCGTTACTGGCTGCGTGCTGCTGAAGGTTTCCCCAGCTTTCAACGGGGTTGGAGCCGGGCAGCGCCATGCTCTGGGCAAGCTCCAACCGGGCATCCACACGAGCCAGCTCCAGGCCGGCGAGTCGCTTATCCCTGTCTTCCACGTTCGTCTGCGCGTGAGCGTCGATCAATAGCAGGCGGTCAGCAAACTTGACGGCATCGGCCGGACGGTTGAAATCGGCCAGGGACTGATGCGTGCCGTCACTGTGTTGGACATACACCCCAAACAACTGAGGCTCCAGAGGGCTATCGCTGGCCCAGGCGATATTGCCGGAGGCGTCCTGCACCAAGGCTTTGAGCTGGATGACGCCATTCCAGTCATGCGGCAGAAGAACGCTGGATCCCAACGCTTCGCCCGACATTTCCCTCAACAGTTCGATAGCGCTTCCAGGCACGCTGCCAGCGAAGGCGGCTGCGCCGCGAACCTCCTGCAGAGCTTCCGTGAGCCGCGAATCTGGCCCACTCATGATCGAGGACTGTTCCAGGGCTTCCGACAGCCCAACACCGCGAGCGCGCAGATCAGTAAGTTGCTGCAGAGGCGACTTCTCCGCGACCAGGGCCGCGACACTTTCCGCCTGCCCTTGGCCTTGGTTCTGCGTCTGCTGCTGTTCAAAGCCGAGAACGAATTTCTGGATACGTTCGGCGTCGGCTGCAGCGCGGAATATTTCCATCGGGTCATCCTGCAGCACCTTGATCCAGCTCTTGACGTAGGCGACGTGCTGGCCGGGATCGTGGCCAAGGCCCAGCTCGTCACCCAGGATCATGCTCGCGATCTCCGCACGCAACTCTTCCTTGGCGTACTCCTCCGACCCGAAGGGGTTCTGCCCAACAGGGCGGTCCAGGCGGGAGGGATGCCCAGTCCAATGCCCCAGTTCATGAAACTTGGTGGCGTAGTAATTATCCGCCGAGGGAAACTGCGCTTTCGAGGGCATATGGATTTTGTCCGTGCTGACCCGGTAGAAAGCGTTGTCCGACTGGTCGTGGACCACCTGGGCACCAGAGGCCTGAATAATTGCCTCCGCGCGCTCGTGTTTGTTCCAGGTCGGCTCCAGGACAACTCGTTCGGGGATGCCGTCGATCTGCTCAGCATTGAAAACGGTCGCCCAGAAGACGCGGGGACGATCCAGCATCACCGTTTCCTTCTCCGGCTGGCCCTTGTCATCCAGGACCGGGCGCCCTTTTTCGTCGGTCTTCTCCACCTCGTCCGTGAACTTCCAGTATTGAACGGATGTGCCCTTGGATCCCTTGCGGACCTGCCAGCCTTGGGCTGCTGCTTGGTTGTAGGTCATCCAGCGCGGGTCGGAGTGACCCTGACTCATCAACTGCAGGATGTTGATCCCGTTGTACCGTTTCCCAGTGACTGGGTTGTGAGGCAGTTGCGTTCCCGGCGTGCCGGGCGCCCATGGCCGCTGCCAGGGTGCCGTCCCCTTGGAGAGCTGTTCGATTAGGTTATCTGCAACCACCTCGTGGAAGGGCTTGCGCTGTTGCCGCTCACTCATGGCCGACCTCCAGCAGATCCACGGTGCTGTCCTTTGCCTCTTGCTCGCTCAAGGCGTCCTCCTGGAAGGCCCCGACCAGATCCGCTTCGTCGGGGTCCATCTCCACCTCAAAGCCTGGAACCTCTGCGTCCCGCAGCTTCTCTACTGCGACTTCGTGAGTGGTAGCGTTCATGCTGTTTTCTCCTTGGTTGCTGCGTCGTAGTCGGGCTTACCCGACTTGTCGAAGTAGGTCTGCTTGCAAGCCGGATAGCCCGAGCATCCCCACCAGTACGTCCCCCTCTTCTTTGCTGGGCGACGGGTAAGTCCCTTGCCGCAGCCCTCGGCGCGGCAGGTGTGTTCGATTGAGGGGGTCGGCGCCTGCTTCTTCGCCAGGACGGGCTTGCCCCCCTTGTCTTCAAAGCTGGCCTTACAGCCCTCCTGATAGCCCGTGCAACCCCAGAAGGGGCCATTAGCGCTCTTACGGATCAGGCGCAGGGGCTTCTGGCACTGGGGGCACAGGTGTTCAGAGGCGGGCTTCTGGGCAGTTGGGACGGCGCCCCGAACAGCTTGGAGTTCGGATTCCAGGACGGCGTGCATTTTCTGAATGACCGGCTTGTAGGTCGTCTTGCCGTCCGCAATGCGATCCAAGTCTTCTTCCATCTCCCGCGTAAAGCCGACCTGGACAAAGGAAAATCGGCCTTCCAATCGTTCGATGATCTGCTCTCCTGGAGGAAGTGGATGCAGGAAGCGCTTCTGCTCCCCGACATAGCCCCGCACGTCGATGATGTTCTTCATGATCGCTGCGTAGGTTGCGGGCCGTCCGATACCTTCGGCTTCCAGCGCCTTCACCAAACTTGCCTCCGTGAATCGCGGTGGCGCTTTGGTTTTCTTTTCCAGCACCTCGCCCGAGGTCGCCGCGACCCGCTGGCCTACTGCGAGAACTGGGAGCGGATTGGGAGCCTCCTCCTGGCGTTCATCATCGGTGTCGTCGCCCGCTAGCAGCTTGAGCCAGCCGTGGTCAGTTAGGGTTCTGCCGGTTGCTTTGAAATGCACGTCCCTCCCGTCCAACTGCTCATTGGCCTTCAGCACAGCCGACCGAACCGCATACTTTGCAGGCAGCAGCTGAGACGCGAGCGCACGGACGCGAATCAACTTGTAGAGGGCTTTCTGCTCGTCGGTTTCCCCCGCCTCGTCCTTATCCCAGTAGGTCGGGGTGATAGCAGGGTGTCCTTCCTGCGCTCCGTCCTTAGCCTTGAACTGACGCCGGGTCGCCACGACCTCCAAACCCAGAACGGCGGCAGCGGCGCGCAGCTTCGGCATGGAGTCTTCCGAGACGTTTGGGTTGTCCGTGCGGTGGTAACTAATAAGCCCCTGCTCATAGAGCTGCTGAGCCACCTTCATCGTTCGATCAGTTTTCCAGCCCAACGAGTTGCTTGCTGCCTGCTGGATGGTTGAGGTGGTGAACGGCGCTGGAGGGTTGCGGGTGGACTCGGATTCCTCAAACGAAGTCACTTCAAGGGCCGTCAGGGCAGCGACCCGCTCTGCCAGGGCGCGGTCGAGGACATAGGGGCTGGCTTCCGTGGTGAACCCTGCTTTGGTGTCCCACTCAACCTTCCAAGTGTTCTTCCCTTCCGCCGCAAAGGATAGAGATGCGCCGTAATGGACGGTCATCTTGAAGGCGCGGATCTCGCGCTCGCGAAGTACGACCAAGTACACGGCCACCGACTGCACACGGCCGGCAGTCAAGTTCTCGCCGGTCTGCCGCCGGAGTTCCGGGCTAACCAAGTAACCAACAAGGCGATCCAGCACTCGGCGGGCTTCCTGAGAGCCAACTAACTGCATATCAATGGAGCGCGCCTCTCCAAACGCCTTGCGCACAGCAGTTTCAGTGATTTCGTTGAACGTGATCCGGATCGGATCAGACAGCCTCAGGGCTTCCTTCAGGTGCCAACTAATGCTTTCACCTTCGCGGTCAGGGTCGGTTGCAAGGTAAACCTGGTGGGCGGTCGAGACTGCTTTTTTCAGTTCGCGCGCAACCTTCGCCCCCCGCTCAGTGAGTTCGTAGACGGGGGCATAGCTGCGCCGAACACCTGTGGTGATCAGATCGTCGCCATCCCCGCTGGCGGGCAGATCACGAATATGACCAACGCTCGCTTCAATCTTCCAGTCCTCTCCTGGTCGAACTTTTGCCAGGATCTCGCGCAGCTTCTTCGCCTTTCCGGGCGACTCGATGATCATCAGATTCGATGCCATTTCCGTTTCCTTACCATGTCCAGACGGGCCGCAGAACGGCCCTGATTTGAGAGTGTTCGATTGGGCCGAAGTAGCGGCTGTCAAAGGAGTTGGCGGTGTCGCCGACAATCAGCACCTGCCCTGGTGCGAGCGTTACCGGGGCTTCAAAGAAAGGCAGTAGTGCCCTTCCCCGGCTGTCAGCTGCAACTGCTTTGCTGTTCGGGAGCAGCTGCCCATTCACCCTCAACCCGAGCGCGCCGTTCTCCACGGTTGCGCCCTGCAGGCCAGCAACGCGCTTGATGACTCGCTGATAGTTGCCGGGGCAATCCCAGCTCGCCCCGAGGTAGCCGCGTTGCTGGGCCGCGCTGGTCGCTGCAGAAACGGGCGGGCAGGCCAGGACAACGGCCCCCGGTGCCACCGGCTCCTGGACGACGCGATAGAAGCCGACCGGGAGACTGTGGGTGGTGTTGACCCGCAGGCCTGCCATGAACGCGACCGGCAGCGCGGCAACCGCGATCAGCGCGCCCAGGGCCGCGCGCTTCATACGATGATCTCCGGCTCTTGCTCGGTGATCACTGGAAGGTCTACCGGGCGGGCTGAATGGAGACGGTCGGATTTGGCAGGCGCAGGGATTTTCGCCCTTGCCGAGAAAGCCGGATCCATGAAGTACAGGATCTGCTTGCCGTAGGCCGCCGGACGACCTGCACTGAAGATGAGCATGTCACCCGCTTCGACAATGCCCCCGGTGGCGTCCTTCTTCGGCCCCGGCAGGCGCAGGCACTCGTCAGGAGTCAGGAGGTTCCGCTTCACCTCCTGGTAACTGCGGGAAACATTGTCCAGCCTGCCTCCGCGCTTCCCGCTCTCGGTGACGCTCTCCTTCACTACGGTGGTTTCGCCGGTCATGGTGGACAGGGCCTGCGCGGTGTCCATCCGGTTGGGGGCGTAGGCGATTCGGACGTGACAGTTCGATGTGATCGACTCGTCGCGGCCATATGCGGCGTTCAACTGCGCGGTGTCCTGGACGATCAGGTAGCACTTCAGGCCGTAGCCCGCTACGAACGCCAACGACTCCTGCATGATGTCCAGCTTTCCGAGCGCGGGGAACTCGTCCAGCATCATCAACAGACGGTGCTTGTAATGGGCCACCGGGCGCCCGTTCTCAAAGTCCATCTTGTCCGCCAACAGCCGGATAATCATATTGACGACTACCCGGATCAGCGGCTTTAGCCGGTCCTTGTCGTTGGGCTGGGTGACGATGTAGAGACTGACAGGCGAGTCGTGGTGCATCAGGTCTTTGATGCTGAAGTCGGACGACTCGACGTTTCGACGGACCACCGGATCCCGATAGAGGGACAGGTACGATTTCGCCGTGGACAGTACCGAACCGCCCTCTTGCTCCGGACGGTCCAGCATGTCCCGGCCACTGGCGGCGACCAGGGGATGAACTTCCCCGTTCCAATGGGGGTACGTCGTCATCTCTTCCCAGAGTTCGCTGACGGGTCGGCTGGGGTCTGCCAGCATGTCGTCCACGGCGGGTAAGCTGGCGACAAAGCCCTCGCGTTTAGCCTTGTAGATGATGTGCAGGATGCACCCCACCAGGAGCGACTGCGAGGTCTTCTGCCAGTGGTCCTGCAGCCCCTTGCCGTCCGGATCCACGATCAGGGTTGCAAGGTTCTGGGCATCGCCAACCTCGTTCTCGGTAGCCACGCGGATATAGTCCAGCGGGTTGAACTTGACGCTAGCCGTGGCTGAGGCCGGCTCAAAGCGCAGCACCTTGTTGCCCGCGTGTTCCTGCCGCCAACCGGCGGTCAGGGCCCAGAGCTCACCCTTGAGGTCGGTGATGACGGCGCTGTGTCTCCAGGACAATAGCGTCGGGATCACCAGCCCCACACCCTTCCCCGAACGAGTCGGCGCAAGGCAAAGGATATGCTCCGGGCCCTCGTGCCTGAGGTAGTGCAGAGTGCCGCTGGAGTCGACCCAGCCCCCGACGTAGACACCTTCGTTATCGAAGAAGCCGGCGTCTTCCAGATCACGTTTCTCTGCCCAGCGCGCCGTCCCGTGCATCTTCTCCTCGGCCTTCACCTTGTGCCGGGTGAAGACTTGGTAGATCACGATGGCGAAGACGAATCCGCATCCAACCAGCACCCCAAGCGAACCGGAGTACATGAACTCCCGAGGGAATTCGTCGTACCACTTCGCCGCCCACACCAGGATCATCCACGGCCAATAGGCGTGATGAAATCCAGCTCCAAGCGTGTCCTGGTAGTTGAACAGCCAAGCGAAGTGCTGCGTTGCCGCGCTCAGTGACAAGAGCAGCAAGACAGTCAGCAACGCGGCTTTCTGCAAGTGCCCCGCCCTACCCTCTTTCTTTACCGTGTTGGTCTGTGGACCGATCTGGTGGTTATCCCCACTCATTCCCTACTCCTTGTAGATCCTTGAACCTGAATTGCTCCGACTGCTGATACGTGGATCTCCCGACCCACGCGCTGCCGCTGAAGCCTTGCTGCAGTGGCAGCGTTCACTGGCAGAACCAGCATTTCCTGCCCCCGCTTCAGCAGGGCTAGCTGCTGGCCCTCGACATTCCGCAGGCCGGCGAACTCCAACGGCCCGGCATCCGTACTGGCAAATTGCCGGTGCTTCATTATATCGAAGCCTCGCGCGTGTTTCTCGTTCCGTTCATCTATGTAGGAAACAGCCGCCCTCCCCTGCTCGAAGCCCAGCGATTCCGCAGCCTTACGCGCCTTCTCAATAGTCGGATCATCGAAGACCACCGGCAGGGAATGGCGAGCCGCGACATGGGCCACCTTCGCTTTAAAGAAGTCGTCACCGGAGATGGTTAAGCGGTTGCCATGCCGCTTTGCGGCCAGCTCCAGGGCAAGAAGAACGGTTTCGTCGGATGCTTCTTTGCGGAGCTGCAGGCGATTCCCGTCGTCCCGAATCACTCCGCCTGGAGCTTTGTAGGTGATCGTCCCGGCTTGGCTTACGCCATCGACCTGTAGTCCGGCAATCGGACCAGCCGCCGTGGACTGCTTCGCCGCGACGGTGTTGCCGCGTAGGCCGCTGATCGTCTTGGAGCGGAGATAGGCAAGGGCTTCCTGGTCTCCCTTGGCGGCAGCGGCGGCCACCCAGTCGCGGAAGCTCAACTGCGGCTTCTTCTCGTGAAGCTCTTTCCTTCTGCGAGCGAACTCTTCGTGAACCTTCTTCAGATCGTCGCGCTGCGAACTGGCGATCTGGGCGTAGAGCAGCCGGCGGCTAATTGCTCCAGCCCCAAGCCCCTTCAGTAGCTTGGTCGCCGCGCGTTTCTTCTTACCGGCCTCCAGGACGGCCTGCAGCGCCCTGTCCTTCTCGGACTTGAGCTGCCCCAGCCCCTTGCGCTTGCCGGTGGTTACAGCATCCCTTTCCTTCTGATACCGCGCATAGAGATGGGAGGAGTCGACGCTGCTACGCCGTGGGCGCGGGCGGTAGGTCTTCTTCGCGATAGAGCTGGCCCGCTGCGCGGACTCTTCGTAGCTGCCCAACCGACCTTCCAGGGTCTTGAGCGAGCAGGCGCGATCTACGCTGCTCGCGCGAACGGATATGCCGTCCTCGGTTTCAAAGACCAGCCCCGCCCCCTTCTTGCGGATCTGCAGTCCATGCTCGGCAAGGTGCCCATGCAGTTCCTGCCAGCTCCCAACCTTGGAGATTCCCTCCAGGGCCTCCGAACGGATCCAGCCTGCCAGCGTTTCCAGCTCCGATTTAGCAGCTAAATCGTCCGCCTTAGAGGAAGCTGCCGACTTGCTTGGTGCGTGGTTGTCGCGCTCCAAGCCGTAGGTCAGTTCGATGCGGGAACATAGCTCCCCGAGCCGTTTGTGGTCGTAGTACGGCTCAATCATGTTGTGCGTCTGGGGGTGAATCTTGTTAATCGCGACGTGGACATGCAGGTTGTCCGTGTCCCGATGCACAACACTGATGCGCTGGTGATCGGCATAGCCGAGCCCCTTGCACAGCTCGCCCTCGATTTCCTTCAGCACCTCGGGCGATATGTCCTCCCCCTCCCGGAAACTGAAAACCAGGTGGTAGGTCTTGTCCGACTTCGCGCGACGGTTCAGATCCTGGACGGCCTCAATTTCCCGAACAGCCCATTGCGGATCTTCGCTGCCGCAGTTCGTGACCGACACATCGCCCACCCGTTCCAGCTTTCCCTGGTCGTCCTGCAGGTACTTAACCAGGGAGCCGAAACTGCTCTTACCGTCGCGGCGCCGGGGCACTCGTTTCGCGATCATCCCTCGCCTCCTGGCGTTGAATTAGCTCCTGATTCACTCACAGCCGCTTCACCACCTGGAGCAGTTCATCCTGGAGAACCTTGATCTTCGCCAGGGCCTCCACAATCGACTCCTGGAGCTGTTGCTGATTGAAGAGGGCCAAGCGTTCGTCGTTGGTCAGCCACATCTTCAACAGGCCGCCGAGACGCCCGATATCACCGTTCACCTTCGACATCTCCACAACGGCCTGCTGATCCAGCACGCCGCGCACCTCTATCCCAAGCCCGACGTTTCTTAGATATGCCGAAGTGCTAAGCCCAACTCTTCGGGCGTTCTCTTCGATTGCCTCTTTCTCTGCAGGCAGAACCCGGACCTTGATCAAAGGGCTGTTCTTCCTGGTCACATTCGTCATCTCAAGCTCGCTCCAAACCCAATAGGCGGTAGCCGTTCACCCTCGGAGAGCAGGACCCCCGTTGAGCACGTAGTGCGAATAAGGGGATGGTGAAATGGGTCCACCTCGCTTGCGAGGTGGGCCCACTTCACACATCCTGCCCGAAAAAGAAGTTTAACGCCGGGGGCGGTCGGGTGCCATCCAAATGCCATCCTGATGCACCAGAAGCGCACCTAGGCTGCATCAAGATGAAAGATGCAGGAAAAGTGCATAAAAAAGGCACGTTAGCAGCCTGCTAGCGTCGTATGAGGCACACGAGATACACTCGGGTGCATCAATGGTGCAGAAAAGTGACGTGTTCAGATGGCAAACCTTTCTGAGCGACTTGCGGAGCGCGCAAAAAAAACCGCGACCGAGAAGGGACGTGGCCGGTCCGCCTTCCTCGCGTTGAAGCCGGAGATCCAGCACGCCCTGGACCAAGGCTGGAGCGCCAAGGAGATTTGGTCCTTGCTGCTGGAGGAGGACAAGATTGCGATAAGCTACTCTGTGTTCCTTCGATATATCAGAGCGAACGGTATGAGGGGCGGTGAGGTGTCTTCAGATCTCCCGCAGCCCCCTGCCGTTGCTCCATCGCCACCATCGCAGGAAGTGGCGCCGGCTTCGCTCCAGGAGCAACCAACGGCCAGTCGTGAGCGACCTACTCAATCGGGTTTATCAGGGACTGGCAGCAGCAACTTCAAACTCGATAGCAAACCCGACAAAGGGAGTCTTGTGTAATGGCAGTCCACAAAGTGCATATGGTTCTGCAGGGCAAAGGCGGTGTGGCGAAAACCTTCGCCTCTGTGATGCTCGCGCAGCAGATCGGTTCGCGGGGGAATCTCCCGCTCTGCGCTGACACCGATCCGGTGAATGCAACCTTTACCGGGTTCGCGGCGCTCAACGTCCAACGCATCGAAATAATGAACGGGGATGAGATTGATCCGCGTGCTTTCGACGCCCTGATCGAACTCATTGCGAGCCATGAGGGGGATGTTGTGGTGGATAACGGCGCTTCGTCGTTCATCCCGCTGGCCAGTTACATGCTTCAGAACGATGTAGCCGGCCTGCTCCAGAGCATGGGCCGCCAGCTGGTCATTCACACGCTCATCACGGGGGGCCAAGCCATCCTGGACACCCTAAACGGCTTCGCGGCCATCATGAGCCAGTTCCCCAGCGGTCCCGAGTTCGTTGTTTGGCTCAACCCCTTCTTTGGCCCCATCGAGATCGACGGAAAGCCCTTCCAGAAGATGAAGGTGTACCTGGAGAACAAGGACAAGATCACCGGCATCATCCAGATGCCTGAACTGAAGAAAGAAACCTTTGGCCAGGATCTGCGCGACATGCTCCAGGACCGGCTGACCTTCGATGAAGCGCTGGCCTCGGAGAGCCTGCCGCTGATGGTTCGCCAGCGCCTGAAAATGTCTCAGCGGGCCTTCTATGACGCCATTGGCGTGGTGGTCGGCTGACATGGCGGCAGACCTTCAGGATGAGCTGATTCGCGAACTCGCGGCCAAGCATGGTGTTGTGCTTGGCCGTGACGATCCAATCTTGATGCTAACGACGATTCAGGAGCACATGCTGCGCAAGTTGAACGAAGGCCAGAGCGAAGCCTTGGCTGAGTTTCAACGGACCATGGAGCTGAGCATGACTACATGGTCCGAGGATGCTCGGGAGAAGGCACAACGGATCGTCAATGGCGCGCTTGAAGCATCGAAGCGGGTCATGGCGCAAAATGCTGAGGCCGCTGCGGCCGAGTTTGGCAAGGTCCTGGAGCGAAAGGTTGGCGAGATGGAAGTCAGGCTGAACGCTGCGAGGGAGGAGCGGTCCTCCACCCTCGTGGTCGTTTCCATAGCCAGCGGCTTAGCGCTGGTGGTCGCGGTGGTCGGCCTATTTATCTGAAAACCCTTGGACCAGCACGCGGCTCAGCGTCTGGTCCTTCGCTTTCCCCTCCCGCACCCCAGCAGCCCTTCCATTCTCCGTCAGTTCTGCACGTTCCTGGTCCCGCTTCTTGGCCCTCTCTTCTGTCTGGGCTTTGCGTTCCCGCTCCCGGAGTTCTTCCCACTGCCGGACCAGATCCGGGTTCTCCGCCTGGAGCTTTCGGTAGGCCATATCTCGCAGCACACTCCCATGGACGTTGGTTGCGCTGCCGATCTCCCGAACCCGGTCCAGTCGTCCATGCAGAGTGCTGATACGCTGCTCCAGTTGCCCGACTCCTTGCTGCCAGTTCGCCCGCGTGCCGGGCAGTGACAGGAGGCCTGGGCGAGCTGACAATTGCCGTTGAAGTGCCTGCTCGGCGCGCTCGATCAAGTCCGAAAGCCCCTCCTCAATCCGCTCGACCTGCTCATGTTTCCCCTCAAGCATGGCCTCAAGCTCGCGGCTGTACTCCCGCGCCGTAGTAGTGCTGTCCAGCAGAGTCGCCTGCTCGTCCTGGAGCCGTTCGGCTGTCAGCTCTGAGTACCGATCCAGGGTTGGTCGTTCCATGTTCCCTCCGAGATTTAGCAGCTAAATCCATGGCCAGTTCTGTTAGGTCACAGAAAGCACTGACCTGGTGGCGATAGTTGTGACTGTAGGGGAGGCTACTGCTCGTCCTTTCGCCAGATGACGCCAAGTCCAGCCTCATAGCAAAGGATCGCCCAGGACGTGTAAGGGATCGGAGTCCCCTCGGCCCAGCGCCTCACTTGCCGTGCAAGCACGCCTAGTGTCTGCGCCAAGTGCGTTTTGTTATCCCCTGCCATTGCTATGGCCTGCTGGACTTCGGCGGCGCTGGGCACCTGCCAGTCCTGAGAGTGGGGGCGGAGGCATTCCGCCCTGATGCTGTGTTTGGTCATGGTTCGCTCTGCTTGTTGGTCCGACGCTCAATCGGGCTGGGGTTCAGCATTGGCTCGGCGGATTCGCGTCTGCCAGTTCGACGGCAATCCCGTGCCACACGGACGGCGGTATTGTGTTTTGCATCTCCGCCGGCTGGGCCACCTCGCCCCGGCAAACTGAGCGGGCGTACTCCCGAACAGCCACCATGGCAAAGGAGTGGGCAAGCGACCCGTACTGGGAGGCCTCCAGCAGATCTACAAGGGCCGGAGGCCGTTTGTGATCAACGGCCTCCGCAGTTCGGTTTAGCTCTAGGTGAGCAGAGAGATTGAAGCTGCGTAGCCACAATGGCCCCGCGCCGTTTCGCAGCTGCCGCAGCAATGCGCCGTCGGGGAGTGTTTCGTCGGTGCCCATCGCCCAGTGGTTGGCGAGCTTTGCCTTCCAGTTTCGGCCGCTCCCCTTCGCAAATCGCGCCACGGCATCCAGCTGCGCTGGCGTTAGGCAGTCGTTTTCTTGCGGTGTTGCCATCGGAATTCTCCGGTAAATGACCCTTGGCGTTCTGCCCGGCCTTGCATTCATTATAGGTCTTTAAGACCTATACAGACAACCACTATCCAGCTAACTCCCGGCCTGATCCCAGATCATTCCAAGGCCCGCCTTCCAGCAAAGGAGGCACCAGCAGGCGTATGGAATTTCCTTCTCGCCAGTTGTCCAGCGGTTGAGTCCCCTCCTGGAAACGCCCAGGAACTCACCACCCTCCCCACTGCGAAAGCCTGCAGCCTGGAGCATGATCTGTATCTCTTCCCTGGTCGGTTCAGTCCACCCCTTGTCGAAAGACAACAGACAGCTTTTACGAACATCAGACACATCCATCGCACTAACCCCGCGCAAACAAAACGGGCTGCCCCATGCAGCCCGTTTGGTTCAGATCATTATTCTCCACCCCTGAACGCTCAGTCCAAGGGAATGATCGGATCCAGTCCACGAGTGTTTGCTACGGCCTCCGGATTGCGGTCGTAATCGACGACTCGGACCTCCAGTCCAAGTATGTTGGAATTCACGGACTGGAGACTGCCGCCAGCGAGCTGCAGAACAACACGCGGGCTCACCGGGTTGCCCTCGACAGCGTTCCGGGTCGCCTCGACCAATGCCAACGGGGCTACGGTGTCATCGCTGAAATCGTCAATCCTCAGCCAGCGGGCGAGCAGCCCCTTGAGGACCACGTTCTCAGGGATAGAGCCAATCTCAAGGTCAGGTGCAGTGTTCATCAGAATTCTCCGAAGGTGCCGGGACAATCCACCGGCTGAACAAGGGCCCGGAACTCCGGGCCCGATTTCTCAAACTCAACGCTCCAGCAGCGCCAGGACAGTCGCGCGGACTCGCGGATGGCACTTCCCTAGATAGTGCCCCAGTTGACGGCTCGGCAGGCTGTGCAGCATGTGCAGCGGGGTTGAGCGGACACACTCGTAGGCGGCTTTAGACATTTCAGAATTCTCCGATAGAGAGGCCCATCGTTCGTCGGGCCTGGATGGCGTGGCGTGCTGGCACGCCACGCTAGTTGATTAAGGGGGTTAGTCGATTGCCGCGAAGATCGCGTCGGCCTCAGCATGGGCTAGGGCAAAGTCGCGCAGCCAGTGGTAATGGTTGATGAGGTTGTCAGTTTGGAAAGTGTTAGCGGCACGGCAGAGCCCGAACAGGCTCGCCACGATGCCAGCTGCATCCGCGCTCAGCTCACCTTCATAACCATTGCCCTGGCACGACAGGCAGAAGGCGTCCTGGTCGTTCGGAGCCATGTAGAAGCCGCCATTCGACAGTTCGTAGTATTCCCAGTAGCCGCCATTGTAGGAATCGCACAGCTCGCGCAGCGCGTTCATGATGTTGCGCTCAACATTCAACATCTGGCGGTCGAAGTGGCGCGGCAGAACACTCATACGCAGTCGGACAGGGACGCGGCGGCATTCGATGGGTGACAGGGTGGCTTGAGTGGACATTCCAGAATTCTCCGGTAGGGGGCCCAGCGTTCGTCGGGCCTGCGGGAGTATTATCGGTCTTTAAGACCTAGCTGTCAACACAATAAGTCACTCCTGGTGCTCCTCGATCAGCTGCCCGCGTGACCCCTCGCCCAGCAGGGCGCCGCCGGCTCGCACCTGGGCCACCGCCACCCCCTCCTGGCGTCCAACCGCTTTTCCATCGCCTCCAACCGTCGGCGCCGACGGCCAGGGTCACTCCTGGACGGGATCGAGGACGCGGATCCGTGACCGAACAGGGGAGGGTGACAAATTGTCGGGATAGCGTTCCGCCCTCGGGGTTGTGTTCCGCCTGCGGCGGTTCGGCGACCGCGCCGCCACTGCCGGCACGTCGGCCGGGTTGAACGCCAGGGGAGGGGAGTGGGGTCACACCAGGTGCGCGAGCTCGACATGGCCATGTGACCGCCAGCGGCCCGGCCGACAGGGTTACTCCTGGGCGAGATCGCGAAGCCGCCCCCTCCTGGCGTTCAACCGCTCTTTGGCCGGGAACCGGCCTAGGCTTGAAGGTTGCGGGTTCAAGGGGGCGCAGCCCCCTTGCTAGGGTTCGGGGCGAGAGCCCCGTTGTCCGCGCCGTGCCGAAGGCACGAAGTGCGCGGGCGTAGTTTGGTGTGCGAAGCACACCCTATGCCGCGCCGCGCCAAAGGCGCGAAGTGCGCGGGCGTTATCTGGGTGGAGCGTAGCGACACCCTCTTCTGATTCTTTTAAAAGCGGACTGATTAAGGGCCGACACTTAAATTTGATCTAGCCGACACTTAACTAAAATATCCACCGGCCGCGAGGGCTCTGAGCGCCTGACGCCTCTTGCGTGGGCTGGTTGGGTCGTGGAACGGGGCTGAAAGGGGGCGCAAGGGCGCCAAAACAGGCGGCAGGAGTGCTAGAGGGGGCGTTGGAGGGGCGATCAGGCAGGGGGTAGCCTTGGCGGTGTCTCAGCCAGCGATCTTCTTGCTCAGTATCGCCTCTGCGATCTGGCGGCACGTCGCGCTATCTCTTCCAGGATCTTCCTGCTTCAGCGCTAGAACCAGATCGGTAAACATTCGCCCGTAAGACTCTGAGTCAATCGGCAGGGCATTTTGCTTGGGTGGGGCCCCGATGCGCGGCAGGCCCGCGCCACTACCTCGCCCGATAACAAGCATTCGGCCTATAGCCAGCGCGCTCCTGGACCACTGACCAAGATTGCCTCCTTGCTTCTTTGCTCGCTTGGCCAGCCGCTCGCTAGCTCTCTGGCGTTCGTGCTTCAGCCACTTCAGGAGGCCGAATGCACCAAACAGCAAATTGTTCACAGCCTTGACGGCCGCCAATCCGCGATAGGTGCCGTCTTCCTGCAGCTGCCTGGGCTGAGCGACCGTAAGGATATTGCTCCGCTTGAGATCCGCTACAGCTCGCTCCATGCGACGCAGCCCCATTCCGGTAAAAGCAGCCAGATACTCAAGGGTCAGAGACTGGAAGCCGGCAGCCGTGGGAATTCCGCAGCGCAGGGACGTTAGATCGGTGAATTCAAGGATTGATGTCAGGGCAAGGATGCACGCCTCTCGCCGCTCGCTGCGCTGCTGCCGCTGGCTGCGATTGGCTGCGTTCAAGGAGGGTAGGCGTGATGGCGAGCGGTAATACTGGCGCACAGCTTCCTGCAGGCGCTGCAGAATGCGGGGCCGATTTTTAAGGGTCGTCGGTTTCGCCAGCTGGAGGCGTGGGGCATCAGGGTTATGCCCGCAGAAGTTTCCGCCGGAGTTCGTCCGTGGGACGTATGGCCGCTTTTCTATCTGCATTGCCCGAGGCCTGTTCGGCAGCGGGCGAGCGATAGACGGCATTTTTTAAAGTTGCGCGCATGCGCAGTGAAAGCCATAATCTGCTCACCAAGTGTTGAACAGGTCGCGCCCGCCAAGACCGCCTGTTCACTTTTTGATCCAGAAAGCCCGGTTACCAGCCGGGCTTTTTGGTTTCTGCTTTTCTGCTTTATGCCACTTGCAAAGTCACCTTCCTGAAGCCGACACGCTCTGCATCGGCGCGCACAGACTCAAGGCTCTTGTAAATCTTCTGCCGATCAGTTCTGGCGACAGTCATGTGTTCAAGCAAACCATCCCGGCGCTCGACCATCAGAACCCAGGCGCCGCTCTCCATAGGAGCGGGTGCAATGATTGCCTCCGACAAGGCGCCGACCTCGAAAAGCCTCCGCATCGCTTGTAGGTCCATCGCTGACATCATGCCCTCTGACAATTGCTTAGTTGTTCACCGAAGAGAATATGGCGGCGTGCATGAAAAAGCAAATTCATGCACATGGTTTTGCCATTCGGTGCGGCGGCAGCATTATGCCAGCATGTCCTGGCAACAAAAAGCCCTTCGACGGAAAACCGGCGTCAAGGAAAATCCATAAGAATCTTCTTGCGCTATGTATCCGGTCGGATACAATAGGCAGCATGAACTCCTTCATTAGCACCGACGCTTTCGACAACTGGCTGGCCAGCCTGACCGACAAGGTTGGAAAGGCCCGCATCCTGCAGCGACTCGACTCGGCAATGCTCGGCAACTTCGGTGACTGCGAGCCGGTGGGGGAAGGCGTCAGCGAGATGCGAATCCATTACGGCCCCGGCTACCGGGTGTACTTCACCCGCCAGGGCACAGTCGTTTATCTGCTTCTGCTCGGCGGCGATAAGTCGTCCCAGAAGCGCGACATTAAACTGGCCAAGAAACTGCTCGCAGAACTTGGCAAGGAGTGAGGCGATGACCACCCTAACCCCCTTCGATGTATCCAAACACCTCGACGATGATGAGGTGATCGGTGCCTATTTGAGTGCTGCCCTGGAGGATCCGAATCCCGACGCCTTCCTCCTTGCTCTGCACAACGTGGCGAAGGCTAAAGGCATGTCACAGATCGCGAAGGACGCTGGCGTAGGACGCGAAAGTCTCTACAAGGCACTGGCCCCAGGTGCAAAGCCGAGATACGACACCATCCTGAAGCTGCTGCATGCGCTTGGCCTTCAGTTGGTCGTCAGTCCGAGTCAGGCCGCCTAACCCGTTCGCTCCATTGCACCCGCCCTGCCTCAGAGGAAGAGATATGGCCACACCACAACCTAAAAGGATTGAGCACGATTGGGCAGGACTGTGCCAACAGACAGCCCGCGTCGGGCTCGTTCTGCTGCCACTTGCGATCTGCTACGTGATCTCTCGCAACCTAGAGGAGCTGGCGGGGTTCGCCCTGATCCTGCTCATAGCCATCGAAGCCATTGCCTTCTTCAGTCTGTTGACGGGAGAAGACAACGGCGGCCAGAGCGACCTATGGTGGCTGTTCAAAGCGACAAGCATGGGCGCTGCCGCACTCTGGTCACTCGCCTTGCTGGCAAACTAGACCTCCCAACAAACCGGCCAGGGCCATGCCCAGCTCCCTCCTGGCGTCCCCCCGCTTTGCCCTGGCCGAACCCGGCCAACTCCTGCAGGACGCCCGCCAGGGCCTCCTGCAGCGCCTCCAGCACCGTTCCCGGCCACCGGCCACCACCATCCCCCAACTCCGCCACCAGAAACTCCTGCAGGGCCGCCTGCAGCGGCACGCGGGGATGGGGGGTCACTCCTGGATCTCCTGCAGCAGCTGACCGCGTGACCGGCCCCGTCGGCGCCGACGGCCAGGGTCACTCCTGGACGGGATCGAGGACGCGGATCCGTGACCGAATAGGGGAGGGTGACAAATTGTCGGGGTAGCGTTCCGCACCGTCGGGGTAGCGTTCCGCCTGCAGCTGCAGGCGGTCACTCCTGGACGGCCAGCTGCAGATCCGCGCGTAACCCCTGCAGCGGTCACGCCGGCAGCTCCGCGGACACGGCCCGGGGTGACCTGTCGGGATAGCGTTCCGCCCTCGGGGTTGCGTTCCGCCTGCGGCGGTTTGGCGGCAGCGCCGCCACTGCCGGCACGCCGGCCCGGTTGAACGCCAGGGGAGGGGACTGGGGTCACACCAGGTGCAGGCCCTGGACGTGGCCATGTGACCGGAACTCGTCCGGGCGGGGTCGTGTGTCACTCCTAGGCGGCGTGCTTCTGATCTGCCTAACCCGTCAATGCCTAGCCCGGTCGAGGACCGAAGCCCAGCCCGGCCAGTCGCTTGTGGCGAACTCGCCGTCACCAGTGATATTGGTACTCTCCCATTCCTGAAGTGCCCGCTTCTCGGCCTCAGTCATCATCTCGGCGGCCTTGATGATCAGTTCGTACTGGGCGAGCCGGCCAGCAACTTGGCGCCGGCCTTCGCTCGCCAGGGCATCGAAGCCTTCGATCAGCTCGGAAAAGATGTCGCGCTTCATGGCGTTCTCCTTAACCAACTTGCCCACCGACACGGGGGTTGGACTTCATTCTGAAACGAAAGACGGCTGCCTCGGGCAGCCGTCTCTTCAACCTTCGACCAGGGCGACCAGTTGGACCGCCGCAAGATCTACTTCAACTTCATTGCCATCGTCATCGTACTTGATGAACCCCCAGCCGGGTGCCGGTGGGCGGCGATCCAACAAGATGCGCGCAGGCCGCTCATCGTGCCGCACCTGGACAATGGTTCGCTTGATCTTGTCCGGGTCCACACTCGGCGGGTCTTTCCGCTCGCTCGCCCCGCTGTTGTCGTCGGTAGTGCTGCTTTCAGGCTCCTTCCTGCCTCCCTCGTCCCGCTCCGAATCAGTCCGACCATTCAGGAAGTCGACTGTGTTGGGGTCGCGCTCACCGCTGCCTTCACCACCACTGCCGCCGGAATCTTCGCGATGGGGATCTTGGACGCCGGATCCTGGATGGCCGCGTTCTTCGGTGATCTTCACAACTGGCGGCTCCTCTTTCGGAGGCTCCTCCAAGTCCCGGCGGAAGGCTTTGACGGCACTCCGCAGAATCTCGTCGGGCTGTTCCAGGAGCCAAGTTTCCACTTCGCCTGGATGGGACTTGTATGCGGTCATCAGTTCAGCGATGGTGGACAGGTCGCGGCAGCGCCGCTCGTCATAGATTTGCTCGATGCACGGCGGCATTTTCAGCAGATTGGAAATTTGATTCACCAGGGACTGCGAAATACCAAGGCCCTCGGCGATCTGCTTCTTCGTCTCACCTCCTGCCAGTTTTCGCGCAACGAACCGCGCCATCTGCCGCCCGCTGACATCGAGTCGCTTGGTGTTCTCTTTGGCGTTGTCGTAGTCGGTATAGTCCTCGTCGATGAAGGCTGGGATCTCCTCCAGTTCGGCCCAGACAGTCGCTCGCCAACGGTTCTCGCCATGGTTGATAAGCCACTTGCCTGGGTTCTCCGGATCCGAGCGCAAGGAAATCGGGCTTTTTACACCGCGACTTTTAACATCAGGCCCCAGCTCCTCCGTGATGAACTTCTGGCGAGCCTCCTCGTCCTCGGCGTGGCTGTCATCGCCATTACGGATCTGGTTAGGGTCCGGCCGAATGTCAGTCACCTTGAACATCGCTGGCGTGCCACGCGGCTGCTCAGGCTGATCCTTCAGCAGATTGGAAAGACTGCCCAGCGACTTCAGGCTGCGCTTTCCCTTGCTTTCGTTTTCAGTAGCCGAGCCCATCACACCACCCCCATCTTTTCAAAAACGCACTGCGTGAACGCACGCATTTCTTTCGCCGCGACGCGAGCCGCAGTCTTCTTGATTTCCCAAACCGGCCTGCCCAGTTCCAGCGCCTCATCAATCGAATCGCGCAGGCCAATCTCAGGGAGAACATAACCGGGAAAGTCTTCGTTGAGCTGGGCCAAATTGTCCAACTGGCGTTGCTTCCGGCGCTCCAACATGCTCGGCACCATGCCGAGGAACTGCAGATCCGGATTGAACTGGCGAATCGCGCCTACCGCAGTGTTCATCTTATTGATGCCGCTCAGGCTGTAGCGCTTGAGCTGAATTGGCGAAATGAAGAAGTCTGCGACATACAGTGCGATGGTCAGCGCCTTCCCCAAGGATGGAGGTGTGTCGATCAAGCAGAGGTCATAGCCCTGCTCTGCCAGCACGCTCAGCGCGTCCCTGAAGTTCTCGCCAGCGTCTCCAAGGTCCAAGTCTTCCAGGTCAGCCAGTCCAGGATCAGCCGCGATTAGCGTGATGACTGGTTCACCATTCGGGATGGCGGTCAGCGCCTGCTGCGCAGCTGTGAGCGGCAGAAAAAGATTGCTGGTAGTAAGGCCGCTACTGAATTCCTCCAGGGTGTCGGTGGCATTGCCTTGAGTATCGAGGTCAATCACTGCGACCTTTTTCCCCCGAGCCACCGCGTCATGCGCGAGGTGGACAATACATGCGGTCTTGCCAACACCACCTTTCTGCTGCGCTACACCCAGAGTTTTCATTTCGTCCCCTTGATGGCCTTCAAGGCCGCGTTTTCCCACTGCTTCACCTGAAACGCCTGCTCCTCCGTGATCAACGCTGTGACCAGGACGTAGCCCGGCGGGCACGCATTCCACACCCGATTGACCGTTTGGCTGATCGCCCCCCTGGTCAGGTTCAGCTCCTTCGCCAGAGCTGACTGCTGTTCGCCCTTCACCAGACAGCGGTAGGCAATATGCCGTGTTTGCTCGCTCATCTGCATCAGGTTCGGCAACTGCACGATACGGCTGAATTGCTCCTCGGATAATCGCTTGACTGTCATGCTGAACACTCATGTGTTGTACCCCGCACTACAACATTTCTAGGCGGTTGCCGCCGCCGGAATGGATCGAAAATTTAGCAGCTAAACATCTGGCTCAGCGCCGCCCGCCCTTCACCATGCGCGCACCCCAGCTGATGAGGATGTACTTCACTGCCACTAGCCCCACCATGGCAGCCACGGCCACCAGCCCGGCGAAGGTCGCGGCCGGCCCATCCTGGAACAACCAACGCAGCGCGTAGAACGTGAACGCCACGCTGAAAAACCAGCCCAGCGGCCGATGAAGAATTACAACGAGGGTGAGAAACACCCGCACCAGGGCCCCACCGATGGAAGCCGCAGCGCTCGGCTGGGCCTTCGTCGGCTGTACTTTCTTGGGAGCCACCTGGGGAGCCGATTTGACTACTGCGCGGCGCGCCACCGGAAACTCATAAACCTTTGCCTTATCCATGTGTTGACTCCCCGATTCCGTTGAAGTCGAATGTTGAAGCCGGACCCGCATCTGGCTGGCCCTGGCGAAGTTGCCGCTTCTCAGGGCCCATTCCTTCAGCCCCTTGTATAGCTATAGTTTAGCTATACATACCAAGCAAAGCAAGCCCCGCAACAGCTTTTCCATCTGCGCCTTCCCCTGGCGTATCCAAGCTCTACAGCTCTTAGCGCCCTTCAGCACGCACCAGCCGTGAGCCGCATTCGTAGGCATCAGCGCGCAGGACAGCCCGCACCGCCTGCGTCCGTCGAGTCTCATACCAAGGCCGCTCAAACTCGGGACGCTGCGTCTTTACCTGACTGATGTTCCGGATCCTAGAGCGAAGCCAGTTGGCATCCGCTGTGTAGACTGCGGCAGGATTGTTGGACTGGAGCGCCTGCAGCTTGGCCAGCAATTCCGGGGTCATCTTTACGCGGCCGAGAATGTGGAAGTCACCGTGATGCAGGGTGGCGCAGTCGTCTGCCGACATGGCTTCCAGGTTGGAAGGGATGCCGGCGCAGAAGGCGTCCGTCTGGAAAATGCGCTTCGCTTGGCCAAGTAGATCGCCAGCGGAAAGAGCCCCACGTTGCAGCGGAACGATCACCCGCGCCCCGCTCGCAACCCAAGCGCAGATCCGTTCGCGGTGGAGTTCCCACAGCGCCAGGGTGGCCGCCTGATCACCGATCACATCGGGGGCCACGATACTCAATCGGTCAGGCCTCTCGGTCGAGTTGACCAGACAGTCGTAGGCAATGAAGACTCGCCCCCAGTCCATCTGTTCGCCCTTCTGAAAGGCCGCGAACGCCCCCGAGTCGACGAAAACCGAACCACCTTCATCCAGGTACTGCGGGAGCGCCCTGATTACGTGAGTGGGTGTAAGCAGGTTGGCAACGACGCCGACCGGGACACCCTCAGCAATTGCCGCTCGCAGATCACTATCTGCCGACATCCCAGAATGGAAAGAAGCGCGCCAAAGGAAGGAAGGGGAAGCGAAAGCAGGCGCATCAAACTGCAGGCACTGCTGCTTGTCGAGGGACATCCAGAATTCTCCGGTAGGGAGCCCAGCATTCGTCGGGCCTAGGCGTGCATTATCGGTCTTTAAGACCTAGCTGTCAACACAATAAGTCACTCCTGGTGGTCCTCGATCAGCTGCCCGCGTGCCCCCTCGCCCAGCACGGCGCCGACGGCCAGCTCCGGGGTCACGCCCACCTCTCTCCTGGCGTACAACCGCTTTTCCATCGCCTCCAACCGTCGGCGTCGACGGCCAGGGTCACTCCTGGACGGGATCGAGGACGCGGATCCGTGACCGAATAGGGGAGGGTGACAAATTGTCGGGGTAGCGTTCCGCCCCGTCGGGGTAGCGTTCCGCGCCGTCGGGATAGCGTTCCGCCTGCGGCGGTTCGGCGGCAGCGCCGCCACTGCCGGCACGCCGGCCGGGTTGAACGCCAGGGGAGGGGAGTGGGGTCACACCAGGTGCGCGAGCTCGACATGGCCATGTGACCGCCAGCGGCCCGGCCGCCAGGGTCACTCCTGGACGGCATCGAGGACGCGGATCCGTGACCGAATAGGGGAGGGTGACAAATTGTCGGGGTAGCGTTCCGCCCCGTCGGGATAGCGTTCCGCCTGCAGCTGCAGCCGGTCACTCCTGGACGGCCAGCTGCAGATCCGCGCGTAACCCCTGCAGCGGTCGCGCCGGCTGGGCTGGACGCCAGGGCAACGGACGCTCCAACGGCAGGCCTGGATATCCGCGCGCGTTTGTAGTGATTGCGGGCCGATAGCCAGCGGGCAACAAAAAAGCCCCCGGAGGGGCTTTCTGTGAGCAACGCTGACTATCAATGGGACGAACCCAGGCTATCACCGTAAGCCTCGCAACTCCGCGCTGAAAGCAAAGCCCCAGGCCATGCCTGGGGCTGTTTGCTAGATCGGGAACAGACGCCTTCTGATAGATAGTGCTGCCATAAACGACAACGGCAGCCAAATCAGGAACCAGCTTTCATTAGGCCGCGATAGATAGCTGCTACCCTCGGACATTCCGGCGACAAGGCCATAGACAAGCATGGTGGATGCCGCCAGATACTCCTCATCGCGCCGGTACTCGATAGCCTTCCAAAACGCGCAGGCGTACATCAGTCCCCACAAACCCAGCCCAACCGCTCCAAGTTCCAACAAGACGGCCAGCTCGACGTTATGCGGGTCACTCAACGGCCAGCCTGGAACCACGTTGAACTGAAATTCGGCATGGAAACCATGACCAACTAGCGGGTGGTTCATCGCTGTGTTGAACGCGGCCTCCCACAACTGCGGGCGATAGGACATACCTCGCTCCAACAGCATTTCCGGGGACATCAGCAGTACCGCCGCACAGGCGAAGAGAAGGGCCAGGACGGCCAACAGTCCCCGCTTTCCGGCGAGAGCAGCAAGCCATATGCCGCACGCCACCAGGGCTGCAAGCGGAGTCCGCGAGCCGGTAGCGAGCAGGACCGCGAGCAGCGCGACACACGCAATAACGGAGCGCCAGTTTATCCCTGTGGTATGTGCGACAAACATGGCCATCCAGTACGCGGTAAAGAACCCGAAAACGTGAGAGCTGAGCAGCGGATTTCGCAGCGCACCGAAACCGACTAGGCGCTCACCAGGTTGTGCGGTCCACGCAAAATGCGCGGCATTCACCAACGCGAAGGCAACCGCAATCCAGGCGCTAACGCATAGAGCGAGTCCTAGACGCTCCCGACTATTGCAGGCTATTACCGCGCAGCCGACGAACAGCAGCAGAACATAGAGAGGCCGCTTAACAAGGCCCTGTGGATCGTCTGCAGGCGACCATAGAAGCGATAGCAGTAGCCATGCGGAGAGGGCTAGAAACGCCTGAATAATCGGCTCTCGACCGATGTTCAGTATCAACCTGGGCGACAGGCAGACAGCGAACAACGCAGGCGCCGCGAACAGCCAATAGAAAAGCTTCTTGTAGATGCTGCTGTTATCCAGCCAAAACAAGCCGGTGAGCAATACCAGATAACCCACGGGCAGCCAGTAGCGAGCGATAAGCTCGCGCCACTGGGTAGCGGGCGTCCTTGTGGGAGAGATAGCGGCAGTCATACGCTTCGCTCGCGGGCATAGGATAGGAACGCCTCAATATCGTCAGAGCAAAGGAGGTGGGCGATCTGACGAATCTCCTTCTCATCCCAGCACCACCACTTGGACTGCAGTAGCTGCGTCCGCTGCTCCTCGGTAAAGCGCCATTTGATATGGCGGGCCGGGTTGCCGCCGACAATCGAATAGGGCAATACGTCTCGGGTGACGACGGCACCACTGGCGACTACTGCGCCATGCCCTACGGTCACGCCGGATAGGATCACGGCGTTAGAGCAAATCCACGCATCGCTACCGATCACAACGTCGCCATTTGTGCCGCCGTAGTCCTTGACGTGCGCGACTTCCTCGATCTTCGCCGGGAACGGGTACTGACTAACCCAATCGGTGCGGTGATGGCCACCTAAGAAGACCTGGACGTTATCGGCAATGGACGTATAGGCGCCAATTGTGAGAGTGGCGCCTTCGGCCCAATCCATGACGCTGAGCGCACCATAAGTGCCCGTGCCTATGGTGTAGGTCGGAAACTGGTTGCGAAGCCGGGCCGTCCCTCGATGCAGCTTTGGCAGCGAGCGGAGGGCGCGGCGCTGGCGTCTTTCTTCCAGCCAGCTTTTCAACGAAGACAGCACCTGAACACTCCTTGAACTATGTTGGTTTGGGGCGCGTTATATCGCACACGATTCGTATCCCGATAATCAGGGCTCTTTTTGCACCACTCTGGCTTCAGATACGCTCAAGGCGTGTTCCTGGAAAGCGCCCACTGCCGCCGCCTCTTGCCGGTCCAGTTCAGCTTCTTCACCCATCGCTTCGGCTGCCCACAACTTTTGCTCTGCATGACGCTGAGTAGTGATACTCATCATTCCCTGGCTCCTTCAGCCGATGATATTGAACTGGCGTTGCGCGTCTTCCGAGCCGATCTGAAGGGTGTCCCGCACGCGGCTGACAGGCTCTCCCTTCTTCACCCCCCCGACCAGACCCACAACCCGATAGAAGCCCTCAGATGTTTCGATGAGGCTTTCATCTCTCCCGAGAAAGCCTCCCTTGGAATGCGTCACTGCGACCAGTTTCCCAAGGCTCTGCGGGGCGTTGGCCAGCCTCTCCGCTTCGCGCAGCTGCTCCTTGTACGCAGCCCGCGAGCCCGCCTGGAGGATCGCCACTCTCTCTTCGAGAATGGCCCGTACAGGGACCGCCAGCGCTATCCAGAGCATCCCTCCTACGAAGACTCTCAACCCTTCAAACAGACCGCTCAGAGGCCCCCCATGCGACACCGAAGCGTCTCCCGACTGCGTGAGAGGGGCAGTTATCAGGCTAAACAGCTCAAGCGGGCCAAAGGTTATGACTCCGAACCAGTACAGAATCGCCATGACCACGAGCGCCGCCGAGGCCAAGAAGGCGTAGCCCCGAAGAAGGTTCTCAGCTTCAGTGTTCTCCATCGCAAATCTCTCCTTGCTACTTTTTGTCCCTGGACAGTACGCGCGGAAAACGCTTCGCCAGGATCTCGTTCAGCTGATCTACCAGATCCAGCCGCTTGAATGTGATGTGCCCCGAGCCCTTCAGATACCAACGGATATGCAAATAGTCGTTCTCTGCAGTATTGCCCTGCTGCTTGCTGCCACTGATGAGCTGATAGGTCCCGTTCCGATGATCAGGCTCAGGCTTACCATCCAGGATCGACATCACGCGCATCAGATCGTCCAGTTCATCGGTCTGCCGATGGTTGGGGTAGCCGTGGGAAAACAGGTAGTCCACGATGATCCGCTTGCCGAACTTGAACGGCTGATTGGTCTTGTAACACCACGAGAGACGGCGGAAAACGGAAATTACACCGTCCTCAAACATGCTCTGGCGGGCATCGTGAAGACGGGCAAACGTCGCCCCGATGTTTTCCTTGGTAAGCGCCGGGAACTCCCCATTTGTGATGGATTTGTCCCAGGAGTCGCGGGCTTCAGCGTTCATCAATGACCGCATACCAGACTCGTGCATCAGGTGCTGCCACCCAGCCGCATCCAATTCCTTTTCGGCTTTGGTGATCGCACCATCCTCCAGAATGTTGATATGGCTGCGGTTGTACCGCCAGCACTCAAACATCACCTTGATAGACCCGAACCCGGCTTTGCTCGCCATCGCGTCGGCTTCCACCAACAGTGCGCGGGCTTTCAGCATTCGCTCCAGAACCCCTGCGCGCTGATTCAGCATCCCTTCGATACTGACCGACTTTACTACGTCACTCATTCCAGAATTCTCCGGTAGGGGGCCCGGCTTTCGTCGGGCCTTATGGGGTTTATGCAGCGGAAGTGGCGTCGGCCAGGATCTTGGCAGCAGCTTCCTGCACGCTCATTCCCATGCTCCAAGCCAACTGCATGCAGAGCGGCTGGGCCTCAACTACGCCCTGAGCGTCCGAATAGCTGGCATCCAGCGCCTCAGCAATCAAATCAGTTACTTCGCCCTCCCAGGCCGCAAAATTGCCTGGGCTCGGCGCGTGGGACACGAAGGCCACTGCCACTACAGTTCGCTCCTGGTTACAGGACACCACACGAGCCAGCCGCTCAGTGTGATGCTCTTTCTGGCCGGCCTGGACGTCCACAAACTCAACATCCCAACCGCAGATGGAGCGATCTTCAAAACCCGCGTTATCAGTGGCCGCCGCGACGATGTACTCCATCGCGACTGACTTGGAAATGTGCCCCGAAAGCTGAACATCACGCACATGGACGGGGGCGCAGCTGGTGGCGATGGGGGACGGGGTGGCTTGAGTGGACATTCCAGAATTCTCCGGTAGGGGGCCCAGCGTTCGTCGGGCCTGCGGGAGTATTATCGGTCTTTAAGACCTAGCTGTCAACACAATAAGTCACTCCTGGTGGTCCTCGATCAGCTGCCCGCGTGCCCCCTCGCCCAGCACGGCGCCGACGGCCAGCTCCGGGGTCACGCCCACCTCCCTCCTGGCGTACAACCGCTTTTCCATCGCCTCCAACCGTCGGCGTCGACGGCCAGGGTCACTCCTGGACGGGATCGAGGACGCGGATCCGTGACCGAATAGGGGAGGGTGACAAATTGTCGGGGTAGCGTTCCGCCCCGTCGGGATAGCGTTCCGCCTGCAGCTGCAGCCGGTCACTCCTGGACGGCCAGCTGCAGATCCGCGCGTAACCCCTGAAGCGGTCACGCCGGCAGCTCCGCGGACACGCCCCGGGGTGACCTGTCGGGATAGCGTTCCGCCCTCGGGGTTGCGTTCCGCCTGCGGCGGTTCGGCGGCAGCGCCGCCACTGCCGGCGCGCCGGCGGGGTTGAACGCCGGGGGAGGGCAGGGGGTCACACCAGGTGCGCGAGCTCGACATGGCCATGTGACCGTAACCCTGTCCAGTCAGCTCCTGGATCTCGTTGACCGAATAGGCACGTGTGCCTATCCTTCAACAAATAGGCACACGTGCCTATCCTTCAACTAGCATCGAGTTCAGCCTATGAGTTCATCCATCGCCCGTATTCACGTCAACGGCGTTGAGGTCGGTTCAATACCGGCTGATACCTATCACGCTATGGTCCAGAACGTGCGCCGCAACCGCCGGCTATACCTTGCCTGGACGATTGCTGCGACCAAGGCCTGCTTGCGGCCAGTGGTCAGGTTCTACTGCGCCCTGCCTTCGATTGTCGTCGGCGTTCTCCTCCTTGCCGCAGCTGCGTGGCCGGCGGCATTCACGGCGCTCGTTGCCGATCTTCAAGCCGCAGATCCTCAAACGATTACTGCTGGCCTGCGCCACGCCTTGGCTTTCATCTGTGCCGTGTTCATCGTGGGCTTTCCTATCCTGGCCCTGATGAGGCCCGGACTGGTGCGATTTGAAAGCCCTTTCGACAAGGCCCTGAGCCGTCAGATTCGGAGGCTGCTGGAGGTGCCTACTGAGGGGACGATGAGGGTTGAGATCATCGAACGGTAATGCGCTGATGGATAACCGCGTTCGCTACCAGAAGCTGCTAACCGATCACGGATTGACCCAAGCCGACAGCGCCGCCTTGATCTGCGAGTACACCCAGCGACCATGCTCTGTCCGTACTGTCCGCTCCTGGCTCAACGACCCCGACAAGCCCAGCTCTCGTAGCTGTCCCGATTGGGCCGTCAACGCATTGGAGAAGGCTCTGATCGCTCGCTCTGCAGGTGAGCATTCGTAGGCAGCACTGCCCTCGACCACGGGTCACTCCTGGACGGGATCGAGGACGTTGATCCGTGACCGACAGGCAACAAAAAGCCCCCGAGGGGGCTTTGATGGACTCAAGCGTCAGCCTTGCCGGAGCTTCCGGCTTCGGTAAGCCTTCGTGCAGTAATGAATCTCCGTCAGGCTCAGATCCATCACTTGCGTCCCTCTGTATTTCGTTTTGGTTTTACCGGCAGCCTTTCGACATTCCCGGACTGCTCGATCTGCAGTTGTGCCTGCAGGTAGTCGATCAACTGGCCATTGTTTCGAGCTGCTTCAGCCTGCCGGGCCTCGACCTTGGCGAACACCTCCTGGACGAAATCCGGGGCGCTGTCCCAGCTCCTGTAGACCATCTCATCCCGGAGCTGCTGCAAAACATCGTGGCGTAGCAAGTTGAATACCCCTTGCACGCTATAACCGCCTGCTGTTTGCCGCGCAATATCTTGCTTCAGACGCTCGCCAAACTCTTCGGCCGTCCGGCGCTCGAAAACCACGCGGTAGGACTGCAACGCGAGCGTGAGGGTCACCAGCTCGATGCACTGCTGCGGCTGATCGAAGCCCTTCGGCAGTCGCTCGTCCAGGGCCTTGTGCATGGCCTTTTCCTTCTCGGCACGTTCGCGGGCCTGCTGCTCCTCGCGGCGCGCCTTGATCTCTTTCGCATGTTCAACGCGCTGACTGACGCTGCGCACCAGGGCGACAGTCTGCTGCAGGGATGCCAGTTCCTCCGGGGAGAACAAGGCACTCATTGGGCCGGATGCGAGCTTTGCCAGCTGATTGCCGGCGGTGGTCAGCTTGCGCTGCTCCGCGCGCAGGTCGTCGGCGCGATAGACCCGCAGCAGGTCCATCAGTTTTTCGCTGTCCAGGTTCAGAAGCGGATTCTTCCGTGATGCCATTTCAGGACCTCCCGCTAGATGGGTTGGTAGAGGGCTCGCTGCCACTCAGTTCGACGGTAAACGCGGTGATGCCCAGCTCGTTTGCGTAGCGTTCCAGGGTGTCGAGTCTCGCCCAGACGCGGATTGGTTCACGCTTGGAGCGGACGGGCAGCCAGTAGGCGCCTTGGCGAACGGCGAGCGTCCAGCCGTCGCGCTGCGCACCGGGAAACTGGCGGGCCGGTCGTACCAGGAAGTCCCGCGCAGTGCCGCTCTTGATCAGCAGTTCCAGGGCCTCGGGATAAATGGCTTCTCGCATGGGCTCAGAACTTCGCGGCGTCACTGGCCGAACGGTTTGCTACATCCGCCTTCGCTGCAGAGGCCGGCGCCGGATCCTGGGCGTCCTGGACGCAGCCGGACAGGCCGAACATCAGGGTCGCCGCGAACAGCCAGGGGAGGGGGGTCTTCCAAGTCATGGCGGATCTCCATTTCAGAGTGAGTGGCAGGTGCTGCCGGAAATGCTCATTTACCATTTTTAGCATAAGTGGGCACCCATTTTTGTGCAAAGTGGTTTTCGCTGCCGAAAGGAAAGGGCCACACTGGGCCCTTTGCTGGGGGGGTCCGTTTAACCATTGTCCCGTTATGCGAAGGCGGGCGTTACGCCAGGACGGCGCGGGCCTTGTCGCGCGCCTCGGTGGCGGTGCCGCCGGCCTTCTCGGCGAAGCGCTCCAGAATCGGCAGGGCCAGGCCCAGCGCCTCGCGTGCCTCGGTCAACTGGCCGGCCAGGTCGGCGACTATCTCGCTCGGGCAGTCGGCCGGGTGCCAGCCCGGCGGCGCGTGCTGCGCGATGGCCTGCATCAGGGCGCGGCCAACTGCGGCCATGTCTTCGTCGGTGTATTCGGTCATGGGGCGGGTTCCTTTCAGTGGTTAGCAGGGCCATCCGCCAAGGTCGCGCCGATCTCCCGGTGGGAGGCATTCAGCTCGGCAGACAGCTCGGTGAAAGTCGAGCTGTCAATCAGCCCCTCTAGGCGTAGCGCCGACAGCCAGCCCGAGGCGACCGCATATTGATAGGTTAGGTCGCCCTGGTGGCGGGCATCCGAAAGCTGGGCGATCTTCTTGCGCGCGTTGGCCAGGGTTTGCGGTTTGTTCAGTTCGATGCTCATAGGGGCGGATTCGTTCGCGCGCTTGTACGCAACCCAAGCATCCGCCACCACGCCGGTATCACCGGCAATAGCCATCCAGCGGCGGCGCTCGTCGACATCAAGTGCGTTCCACCATTCGATACCGGCCTCTTCGTCCTTTGTCCGGGGGCGCCCCCAATCTTCGCCCTGAGCAGGGTTTGGCACAGGAGCGGCGCCAAGGTCCGCTAATCGCTTATCGCGGCGCGCCATTGCCGTCGATTGCAGGCTGTTGGCGTTGTGGACCGATAGATGCCCCTCATCCTGCAATCCGTCCAGGTAGCCATAAGCGTAGGCGGTGCGGGTGCGCGCCTCTGTGGCATCAGACGCCTCGGTAATCAGCTTCAGGGCGGTCATCAGTCTCGCTTGGCGTTGTGCATCATTCATGAAGCAGGTTCCTTTACTCGCAAGGTGCCGATCTGCGGCGCCGATCAGTTGATTGTTTGGCCCATCATCAGCATCCAGCGTCTGTGACGGACGTCACAAAACGACGATATATCGAAGGAATTTCGATGCCAGATCACGAAATCCTTTTGGAATTCTTCGCCTTACCGGAGCGACCGTTAACGGAAGTCTTCACCATGTCAAAGTTGGCCATCTGTGCGCTCTGAACAATATCAAAATGCCTCCATATAACCGGCACTCGCGATAGCCTTCTATATATAGAGTGGAACTCCAGGGCCACTTGGTTGACGCCGCCATTTTGACATCATAGGCTAGGGCTTACTTCCTCCGCACCAAATCCAACAATAGGCCGCACCTGTGAACTAATACTGGCATTTCGCCTGTATCTAACAGTGAAGCGCTCAGCCTGCGAAGCATCGGCATTAATGCGCGCAGCTATAACACGCAATTCGCTCAGTTTGGCCGCCGAAGGGGAGGGGAAGGCCGCGAGCCAATCACGAACAAACTCGTCTACCAGGGGATCCTTCATCGCTGTCAGTTGAACAAGTAGCTCGTCCTGCTGCTCATTCCTGGAGCGCTGGGAATACTCCTCCCCGCCAGTTTCGGCGGGGAAAAGTTCCATCACGAATATTGCGATCATCAGCAGCAAGAGCCACCGCATGGCTTACCCCTCCAGCTCAGTCCGGAGGATGGTCAAGCCACGGTGAGCTGACACGCGGAGGCGTGCCGAACCGTCGTAGACCTCGCTCAGTTCCACAACGATCCCATCCGACAGCAGACTGGCCAGCACCTCCTCGGCGCTGCCCAGGTCGGTGTCCTTCAGGCTAATACGGATCGACTGCCCCGCTTTACGCCCCAGTACGAGATTGCCATTTCGGTCC